>JAUWPB010000017.1 GCA_030611805.1 Nanobdellota archaeon
TAAACTTGGGTATTTTATTTATTAATTTTTTGGCTGAAACCAAAAATGTTTTAAGTTCAGATATCTCTTTCATTTTAGCCACCTCGTTTTTTTAGTTAGAATAAGGTGGCTACCTTATTTTATAATGGTTTCACCAAAGCCATTAATCAAAACCCTTATAAATTCTTTTTTAGTTTTCTTTTTAGATAGCCCTGTAGTACAGTGGTCAAACAATAGTTTTATAAAGTTTGGCTTATTTAATTTTTTATGAGATTGAGATTTGCCGAGGGGAAACAAAAAGAATTAATTAGGGCTTTTAAGGAAAAACAAGGTTTGACTTGGAAACAATTAGCTAATCTTCTTGGAATAAAAGAGGGAAGATTAAAAGCATATATTGAAGAAACTTCTTTAATTGAAGGAGAGATTTATAATTTCTTAGATGAAAAAGGAGAATATAAAAAATTTATCCTTAAAAAAAAGGAAAATAATTGGGGAAGAAAAAAAGGAGGATTGAATTCTAAAGGGAGAATTAAAAAAATTAAAGAACCTCTTGATAGCGAAGAATTAGCGGAGTTTTATGGAGCAATGCTTGGCGATGGAAATTCACACAGGACAAAATATTATGAATCTAGAGATAATAAAAGAGGGGTTTATGTTATAAGGATTGTTGGGGATGCAAGGTTCGATAAAAAATACCATTTAGAATATCTTAAACCTATTATTGAGAAATTATTTAATGTGAAAGTAAGGGTTAGAATTTATACTAATAAAAATGTTATATTTATAGAAGCTCATGGAACTAACTTGGTAGAGTTTTTAGAGAAAAAAGGATTTCCTCCTGGAAATAAAATTAAAAATAAATTGAGAATTCCAGATTGGATAAAGAGTAATAAAAATTATCTTAAAGTTTGTTTAAGAGGGTTATATGATACGGATGGTTCTGTATATAAGTTGACAGGGCAAAATTCTCATCAAATTTGTTTTACAAATGCGAATAAAGGGTTATTAGAAGATGTTAGAAATAGTTTATTGTTATTGGGAATCAATTGCTCTAAGATAAGTAACAAAGATGTTTATATAACTAAAAAATCTGAATTAAGAAAGTTTTTAAAACTAATAGGTTTCAGTAATGATAGACATCTTAAGAAAGTTAAGATGTGGAATTTAATAGCCCCATAGTCTAGCGGTCAAATTTTGCTGCGTTGTAAAAGATACACAAGAGACCAGAGATACTGCCCTTTGAAAAATAAAATGCTTTTGTGTTTTTTATTTTCTCTTTTCATGGGAAGAAGAAAGGCAGTGACCTCGGTTCGAATCCGAGTGGGGCTATTATATGTTTTTGAGAAGATAAATCATTAAAAAGTAAAGTTTAGTTTGTTAAATATGGTTTATACAGTTAAAGAAATTGATGATAATTGGATGGATCCGGATTTTAAATTTTTTGTGAATAGGGGTGCCCCAAAGAAATGTATGGAATTTCTTATGCAGAATAAAAATATGAAAGATGAATATTTGGGAGCATGTTTAGATTATATTAGATGGGGAGGGCAAGAAACTGTAATGTATGAATTAGGGACAAAAGGAATAATAAATTTTATTCAGCAATGGATGAACTTAAATGAAAATAATTTGATTTGGAATGAGAAAGCACATTCAAAAAATTTTTCCTTATCTTATATTAAATTAGATAAATGTCCAAGAGATGAAAACCATAATAGAACGATTAAAGATTTAAGTGGAAGAGTAAGATGTGCTCATAAATCAGAGAAAGGATTAAAACCAAGTTTTGTCAGAAGTTTTAATTATTTTGATAAGAATAGTCAGGTATGTGTAGTAAATTATTGGGAAGATGAACCAACAGATAATCTTCCTGATTGTGCATGGGATGAAAACACAGGAAAATTATTAGAGGATTATGAAAAAGAATGGGAAAAGTATGAAGAGCAAATGAAGAAATTTAAAGAAGAGAAACCCACCTTTATTTTTGAGGATATTTGTTATTCAATTTTGTCTGATGAAAAAGTAGTTTTGTCTTTAGAAGAAGTTTTAGATAGGTTGAATCTTGAGCCGAGGACAAAAACTGTTTATTGCCGTGATAGGTTTAGTTTATGTAAAAGAGTAGATGAATTAAAAAAAAGTGACAAAGAGGCGTATAAATTAACCAGGCGTTGTCCAGGGCATGAAGAAGAAAATAATCAAACTATTCATCCTTTTAGTGGATGGAAACTTACTTGGTATGTGCAAAAATGGTATGAACAATTTGTAGATAAACAAGTTCTTGTATTTAAAAAATAATTCAATGCTTATATCTTCCTCTTTTTTCAACTGCTTTTAGTCGTTCAAGAATATAAATCTTTTTATACTTAAATTTGTGGCAATTTTTATGCCGAGAAAAAATTTTATTTATGTTGGAGGAGTTCCAGGTGCAGGCAAGACAACCCTGTGTAAATGTATTTCAGAAAGATTAGAAGATTATAATTATATAAGTAGCGGGGGGATTAAACGTCCAGAATCAAGAAAGAGATATGGAATAGGTCTTTCACAATTAAATCAAGATAAAAGTTTTGAAATAAATAAATGGTTTTTTAACCGATTATTTGATATGACTTCTGAAGGAATTTATTTAGTAGATACTCATTATACTTATCCTTTGGAAGATTTAACTTTTGTTAAACTTTGTCCAGAGGAAATGGCTAAAAGGATGAACCGATTTATTTTAATTGAGTCTTTTCCGCAAGAGATAGTAAGGCGAAGAATTTCTAGAGGGAGGGATAGAGATTCTGTTAATTATTTTTTTACTATAAAAGAGATTGAAGAAGAAAAAAAAGAAGCAATCTATCTTTCAAATAAATTTTCTATTCCTTTGGAAATTTTAAGTAATAAAGGAGATTTAGAATCGGCTTCTTCCAACTTTTTCAATATCTTAACACTTTAAAAAATAATTAACTCTTATATCGCCCTCTTTTCTCAACTGCTTTTAATCTTTCAAGAATAATTTTTGAATCATTATATTTTTTATATTCTTTGAAAACTTCTTTTATTAAAACATCCCAGTTTTTGAAATGTTTTGCTTCTAATGCCTGTTTGAGCAAATGCAAATCAACTGCTTTGTCTTCGTATTTGTGGCTGATGAATCCAAGTCCGAAATCTATAAAGAAAAGTTTGTCTTTTTGTATAATCATGTTTGAGGTTGTCAAGTCTCCGTGAATAATATTTGCATCATGCAGTTTTGAGATTGCTTTTCCTATTTGTCTGCAAATTTGTTTTTGTTTTTTAAGAGGAAATTTATCTAAGTGTTCAGAAATTTTTTTTCCTTTGATAAAAGGCATAAAGATTTTATTTTTTTCAGTTGAATTTTCCGGAACAGGTGTATTAATTATTCTGGAGGCTTTTGTAAGAAGTTTTGTTTCTGATTTTGTTCTTCTTTTTCTTATTTGATTATCAAGTTCAGGGATTCTGTAAGATTTTTTTATTCTGTCTTTTGTGATTAAATTATTTGAGAGAAGGATTTTTGCTTCTGCTCCTTGAGATATTAGTTTTTGTTTCATGAAAAAGAATGATTACAAAGATTTAAATAATTTAACTTTTTTTTAATTTTACAATAATTTTCTTCAGAAAATCAAAAACTTTTTCAGCATATTCTTTATCAAAACTTTTTCCATAATACATTATTCCATTCCTGAAAAATCTTAGCTGATTTGCAAATTGAACTTCTTCTTCTAAAAAGTTTAATTCTTTTAGATAAGAAACTTCTGCTTCGTGTGCTCCTTTGCCAGAGGAACTAAATCCTTTTAGCAACATTTTTGCTCTTATTAATCCCATAAGAACATCATAGGACTCTTTAACAATAGTATTTGCATTAATATCATTAATCCCAATTTTTTTGACAATTTCCATGACAGATTTAAATGTTTTATCTGACTCAATTATTAAATCTTGTGACCTTGGTTTATTTAAAAAACGCTTTTTTACTATTCCATTATCTAAAAATTCATTAAATTCTTTTAAATTTTTCATAATCCAATTCTCCCGGCTAATACAATCCCATTAAATATATTGCTCTTTAAATTTTTATGTATATCTTTAAAATTATCATAAAAATTAATTCTAATTTCTTTTTCAAGAAGCTTTTCAAATTTTTCTATATCAATTTCCTTGCTCTTGCATCCGATAATCGCCAAATCAATATCTGAGTCAATAGTATCTTCTCCATATGAATAACTTCCAAATAAAATTATTGTTGAACCAGGAAATTTTTCTTCTAAAACATTAATAACTCCAGATTCATAAATCATTCTTAAATTTTCTACCCTTTTTAATTCAACAACTCCCTTACCATTTCTATTAAGTTCAATTAAATTTAAATTCATTAAAGAATCTTTTTTTACATTGATTAATTTATTTTTTTTTAATTCTCCAAGGGATTTCGCAACCGCAGTTGGAGAAACTTTTAGAATTTTTGATATTGCTCTTTGATTTAAGGGCTTGCCAACTTTTACACAAAGTAATCTAAAAATTTGATTTTGTAGTCTTGTTAACCTTAGTTTATACATATCCATATTACTTTATACCTATAAAGCTAAGTTTATAAATGTTTTGTTTTAAAACCTCCGAATTTTCTTCCCACCAAACTTTTTTACAAGCTTCATCATTTGTTTTTGGCTCATTCCCTGTGACATGTCCATATCTGCTCCTTGGGCTATTAGTTTGGAAAGCATTTTAAGAAAAAATCTCTTCAGCACTTAGTTCTGTTGATTTTATTATCTGGTGCAGTGTTCCCTTTTTTATGTTTTTGTGGTTTGGAATAGTAATTTTTATTGTTTTGTTTGAGGTATTTCTTTCTACTCTAATATGTGAACCTTTTTGTCGTGTTACAACAAATCCTAATTTCATCAATTTTTTTACTAGTTCTTTCCCAGAAATCTGTGGGAGTTTCATATTGTAATCATTTCTGTTTTTACATTATCTTTGTAAACAATAAGTTCATTTTCATTTGGCTCAATCCATAATTCAATTGCTTCTTTAATATTTTTTAGTGCTTCTTTAACTGTTTCTCCTTGAGAGATGCAACCCTGTAATGAAGGCACATAGACTGTATATCCTCCTTCTTCTTGTTCTTCCAAGATAATTTTTATTTCCATAATATCATTAATGTTTTGTTATTTATAAGATTTTTGCTTCTGCTCCTTGGGCTATTAGTTTTAATGTCATTTTGAAAGTTGTTCTTTTAATTCTGATAGGCTTGCTCTGGATGTTCCACGTTTAGCTACAACTATGCCCGCTGCATAATTTGCTATTATTGCGGCTTGTTCTAAATCTGCTCCTGATGCAAGTGCTAAACCAAGTGTTGCAATTACAGTGTCTCCTGCTCCTGTAACATCATAAACTTCTTTTGCATAGGTTGGGATATCTCTTACACCTTTATTAAAAATACTCATCCCTTCTTTACCTCTTGTTATGATTATGTTTGTTGCCAAATCTTTTTTTAATTTTTCCCCTGCTTGATGCACCTCTGAGCAAGAAGACATTTCTAAAGCTTCTTTTGTATTTGGAGTTATCAGGAAAACACCAGAATAAAGAGATTTATTTTCTGGTTTTGGGTCTACAATTGTTTTTTTGTTTTCTAATAATTTCATTAAATCAGAAGTTATAGCACCTTTTCCATAATCTGAGATTATAATTAAATCAGTTTTGCTGATTTCTTGTTCTATTAAATTAGGATTAAAATATTTAGAAGTAATATCTTCGTCATCAATTCTTAGGAGTGATTGATTTCCGCAAGTAATCCTTGTTTTTTTAATTGTTTTAAAAGTGTATTCTGGGATAAATTTAATTTTTCTTTTTTCTGCGAGTTCAATAATTTTTCTCCCTTCATTATCTTTGCCTATGAATCCTGTTAATATGGCATTTCCAGAAAGAGAAGTTATATTTGTTGCCACATTTGCAGCACCCCCCAACACATAATTTTCTGATTTTTTATTAACAATCATGACCGGGGCTTCCGGGCTTATTCTTTCAACATCTCCTTCAATATATTTGTCAAGAATTAAATCTCCTATGACTAAAATATTTTGGTCTTTGAATTTATTTATTATTTTTAATAACTCTTTTTTATCCATATAAAAAAATAAAATAAATGTTTTTAAGTTTTTAGTAGGAGCAGTATATATTGAGGGGTTTTGTTTCATGAAAAAGAGTGATTAGTTTAGGTTTCATGGTTATTTTATAACAGAGAAACTTTTAAATATGATTGATCCTTGTATATAATAAAATGAGGTAGATAAATATTCAGTTTTCTAATCGGGCGTTGTATACTTTGATAGCAATGGTTGGCGTGGTTTTGCTTGGGATTGGGGTTGTTGCCTTGGCTCCGTCAATAGACACAAGCAAGGGTTATCATGAATCAGAGCAAGTTAGTGTTAGTGTTTCTGGAGTTGAGAAAACTTTGCAGGAAGCAATTGATGATAATAGTTTAGGAAAAGACATTCCTTCAGGAGCAGTTATGGCTTTTAATTTAGCAGGTTGTCCTTCTGGATGGAGCACATATACTCCTGCAAAAGATAGAGTTATTGTTGGTTCAGGAAGTTCATATTCTCGTGGTGCAACAGGCGGAGCATCAACTCATACATTGACAGTTGCCCAAATGCCAAGTCATACTCATTCGGTTACAGGAACTGCTGCCAGTGCTGGAATACATACACACGACTTCGCAGGTCACCCGGCTGGGACTAACCTGGGCTATATCAAGTGGAATGCCCTTTCACGCTCGGCAGTCTGGTATTCCGGTTCCATTTCCTCATCTGGCGCCCACACTCATTCAGTTACCGGAACTGCTGCAGCAACTGGAGGGGGGGCACCACACAACAATATGCAACCATATATTGCACTTTTATATTGTCAGAAGAATTAGAACTTTAACTTTTTTCCTTTTCCAAACTTCTTCGCCAATCTCATCATTTGTTTTTGGCTCATCCCCTGTGATATGTCCATATCTGCTCCGCCTTTTATCATTTCATTAAGCATGTTATATTGTTTTAACAAAGAACGAATTTCTGAATTGTGAACTCCTGCGCCTTTTGCAATTCTGTTAATTCTTGAGACAGCTGTTTTTTTGTTGTCAAAGATTTCGGGGTTTTCTCTTTCTTCTGAAGTCATTGATTTTATTATGTGCTCCCATTTTGAAATTTTTTCTTGTTGATTTTCCAAGACACCTTCAGGGATTTTTGCACTTCCTAATCCAGGAATCATTGATTTTATTTTGTCAAAGCCCCCAAGAGATTGCATTGATTTAACCTGTTCAACAACATCTGTTAAAGATAATTTTCCTTGCTCAAGTTTCTCTTGCATTGCTTTTTGTTGGTCTTCATTTGTAACTGATTTGATTTTTTCTATCAGGGATTGCAAATCCCCCATTCCTAAAAGTCTTGAAAGAAAAGATTTTGGATTGAATTCTTCCAGGTCATTTATTTTTTCCCCTGTTCCGATGAAATAAACCGGTGCTTTGGTTTCTGCACACGCTGTTAACGCCCCGCCGCCTTTTGCTGTTGAATCCATTCTTGTAATTATGACTCCGGAAATGTCCACTGCTTCTTTAAACTCTTTAGCTTGTTGTTTTGCTGCCTGCCCAATATCAGCCGGCATTACTAAAATTGATTCTGTTGGTTTAATGTATTTGTTTAAGCTTTTTATTTCCTGAGCAAGTTCGCGGTCAAGTGTGTGACGGCCTGCGGTGTCAATTAAAACCACATCGTAATCTTTTAATTTTGGTTTTATAATTTTCCATGTTTTGATTGCGTCGTCTTCGTCAAATTCTATGAAGTAATTTAATTTGTTTTGTTCTGCAAGTTGTTTTAATTGCTCTTTTGCTGCAGGTCTGTGGACATCCAAACCAACTAAAGCAACTTTGTTCCCCCGCTTTGCAAAATAATTTCCTAGTTTTGCAATTGTTGTTGTTTTTCCTGCACCATACAAGCCCATAAGAATAATCTTGTTTTGTTTTATTTGAAGTTTTAATTGTTTATGCTCACCAAGAATTTTTATAAGTTCATCATGTAATAATTTTATTATATGTTCTTTTTTTTCTATCTCTTTGATTCTCTCATCTAAAGCAGCTTTTTTTATTTTATCGCTTAATTGCTTAACTAAAACAACATTAACATCTGCTTCAATCAAAGCACGTTGCAAATCTCTTACTATTGAATTTACAAGATTTTTGTCAAGGAAGATGGCATTTGCTATTTTGTCTGTTGCTTTTCTCAAGACTTCGCCTAGTTTTTCTAACATGAAATAAGAAGTATTTTAAGGATTATTAAAGTTTTGGTGGAGTAATTGTTTGGTTTGTAAGATACATAATTTAATAAATACAGATTAATTATAATCAATATGGTAATAACACTTGATATGTATCTGACTGCAAAAAAACAGCAGGAAATTGGCTGGAAGCCCCCTATTTATGATTCACAAGAAAAAGCTTTGCAAAAACTTGGTTCACCAGAATGACTTCCTCCAGAATATATTTTATTGATTAATGAATTAGATAAATGGATAAAATAAATTTAGATATTTACAATCCCGACTTTTAATTTATTCCCCATTTTTTAATTAAGATTGTTTTAGAAATTTTATCAGGTCTTCTGTGTAGAATTTATCTTGGACAGTGTGTTCGTCATCTATGCCTGAAAATATATTTATTATTCCGTTAGTTTTTGTTATTCCAGTGGTATATACTACATTTGGGACATAACCTGATTTTGGTAAAATATCAAGATAGTCTTCTCTTTTTAAAAGAATATCTGAGATGTTGTTTACTTTCCAAGGGTTTTTTAAGTCAAGTCCAATTAGTTTTGTGTGATAAGATTTGAATTTTTTTCTTTTGTTTGTTGTATTTATTTCATGAAATGCTCCAACCCACAGGTCATCAAGTCGAATTAATGGCGTTCCTGTCCCGGTTATTTTTCCGTTCTGTTCTTTTGTTAATCTATGATGCTGTCCCCAGTGAACCAGATCCTGAGAATAAGAGAGCCATATTCCTGGAGTGCTTATATTTGAATATGAATTGGGTCTTCTTAATGCAGCATAAATTAATTCACCTTTTTTTATTGTTTCTGTTTCTGATGGACTTGGAATTTTTTCAGGCAAAATAGCCACATCTTTTATACCAATAATAACTGGTCTATGGGTATTTTTTTTAATAGGGCTTTCAAGAAATTCAAAATCTTTAGTAATTAGTATTGAAGTTGAAACTCCAAATTCCCTGTGAGCTGAGACAGAAGTTATAATATATCTTCCATCATTCATTTTAGTTATTCTTAGGTCTTCTTTTCCAAACCGGGAATATTCCCATTCTGGCAACAGGGCTGGGGCTTGGTTTATTTTTTTTATTTCCCCATTTTTATCTAAAATAACTGCTCTTGGAAGAGAGATATGTTTTAATCTATGGTGCATTTTATTTTTTAAAAGAACAGACTTTTTTGTTTTACCAAGAATATTCTTTTTTGTTTCTTTATCAAAATAAATTTTTATAGGAAGGTCTTTTGTATTTTGCATTTTAAAATAAGGAAGAAAAACATGTTCTTTAGATTTTTTTTTGTGCATTTCCGCGACTCTGATTAGTAAAATTGTTTCAAGCCCGTTTTTGGTTTTAATAGTTGTTACACCAGGATTAAATGCCCCTATCACTTTCGTTTCTTTTGATAATGGTTTGAAATCTTTTACAGATGCAATTATTGTTCTTTCAATTGGTTTAGGGGGATTATTATAGTTCATTTTTAAGATTTTCTTTTAATTGTTATAATCCCAAAGTCTTTATAAATTTTTGTTTGTCAAAAACTTCAATGGCGTCGTATTCCTGTCCTGTTCCCAGATAAAGAATTGGTTTTTTTGTGACATAGCCGACTGATAGAGCTGTTCCGCCTTTTTCATCAATGTCTGCTTTTGTTAATATAATTCCGTCAATTCCAATTTCCCAGTCAAAACTTCTTGCTTGTTCTATTACATCATTTCCTGTGATGCTTTCTCCTACAAATATTTTGGTGTCTGGTTTGCAGACCCTTGAAATTTTTTCTATTTCTTTTAAAAGATTTTTAGCAGTGTGCATTCTTCCTGCAGTGTCAATTAAAACACAATCAATAAAATTCTTTTTTGCGTATTTTATTGCATCAAATCCAACTGATGCAGGGTCAGAACCATAATCATGAGAAATAACATTGACACCTAATTTCTCTCCATGTATTTTTATCTGTTCAATTGATGCGGCTCTGAATGTATCTGCTGCAGCAAGAACACAAGAAATTCCCTGGTGTTTTAAAGAGTCTGCAATCTTTGCGATTGTGGTTGTTTTGCCTGTTCCGTTTATCCCGCAAAATAAAATCACATAAGGTTCTCTGGCTTGGTCTGAAATTTTTTCTTTAATCTTTTCACCCAAATCAAAAGGCTCTATTAAAATATCTTTAATTATTTCTTTGAAAGCATCAGCAATCTCCCCTTCAATTTCTTTTTTCAATAATTCTTGCCCGACAATTTTTTCTTTTAATTCTTTAATTATTTTTTCAGCAACTTCCAAGGCAACATTATTTTCCAAGAGCAGCATTTCAAGTTCTTCTGCATAAATATCAAATTCTTTTTCAGAAATTTTTACTTTGTTTATTTTTGAGGTTATTTTTTTGAAGAATCCTTTTGCACCTGGTTTTGGCTGTTCTTTTATTTCTAATTTTTTTTCAGGTTTATCTTTTCCCCCATCTTTTTTTATGGTTCCTTCAACTAATTTTTCAACCTCACTTAATTTTTCCAAATCTGGTTCATATTTTTTCATGCCCGCATTAAATTTCATAGGCATAGGAATTTCTTTTTCTATAATCTTTTTTGGTTCTTTTTCAACTTCTGGTTTTTCAGGTTCTTCTGGCTCACCAGAGTCATTCCTTGGGGATTCAATTACTTCTGACTTTTCTGAAACTTTTTTTGCCCAGTTTTTTAACTTTTCTTTTAATTTATTGAACATAATTCTCTTAATATTATGAGATTTATAATGTTTTCTTTATTGGTTAGGGAATATAAATTCTTATAAAGTTTAATTTGTCTGTTTTATAATGAAAGCAAATATACTAAGTAGGTCCAGAGGAAAATTTTCATACATCCAAAAACTATATGGGAGGTTATTTTGAATGAAAGGAATACTTGTAATTTTAGATGGGATAGGGGATTTGCCAAATAAACAACTTAATGATAAAACGCCGTTAGAAACAGCGCACATGCCTAATTTGGATTTTTTGGCTGCCAGAGGAGAGATGGGTTATATGTATCCTGTTAAGCCGGGTTTTATTCCTGAATCAGATGAAGCGATTGTTTCTATTTTTGGGAATGATTTAATTTCAAGCACAAGAGGGCAGTTAGAGGCGAGAGGCACAGATATTAAATTGACAAGAGGGGACTTAGCTTTGAGAGTTAATTTTGCGACAATTGATTCTATAAAAAAGGGAAATGTTATTGAAAGGAGGGCAGGTCGAACTTTGACAACTGCAGAAGCAGAAATTCTTGCCAAGACATTAAATAGCAAGATAAATCTTCCTTGTGATTTTGTTTTTAAGCCAACAATTCAACATAGAGCAGTTTTGGTTTTTAGAGGCGGTTTTTCAGATAATATTCTTGGTAATGATCTTACTTACATGCAAGGCAAATCCACTAATATTGATAAGATAAAATTTTGTAAACCAATGGATGATGATGAAAATTCCCAATATACTGCTAATCTTATCAATGAGTTTATTGAAAAAGCACACGAAATTCTTGATAAACATCCTGTTAATGAAGAGAGAAGAAAAAGAGGATTGCTCCCTGCAAATTATCTTTTAGTGAGAGGTGCAGGAATTGAAGTCCCAAAATTAAAATTATATAGAGGATGGGTTTCAGCCAATTATATGCCGTTGGAAATTGGTTTTTCCAGAGTTTGCGGGATGAAAAATTTTTCATTTGATTACCCCAAGTTAAAGAATTTAGATGCTTATGCAAATCTTTATGATGGTCTGGCAAAGGCGTGCAAGTTTTCAATTAAAGTTTTGAAACAGAATTATAAAAAAGCAAATTATGCATATATTCATTTGAAAGAGACTGATTTGCCAGGGCATGATAATAAGCCGTTTGAAAAAAAATTAATGTTAGAATATATTGATAAAACTTTTTTTAAGTTTTTGAGAAAATTTGCACCTCCAAATAAAATCAAGGTTGTTGTTACAGCAGATCACTCTACGCCGTGCAAACTTAAATTTCATTCTGCTGACCCTGTGCCTGTTTTATTTTATAATGATTCAATTCCTAAGGAAAAGAAATTTTGCGAAAAAGAAGCAAGAAAAGGAATTTTAGGGAGAATAATGGGGAATGAATTATTGAAGAGAGTTGAGTTTGTTAAGTGATGTTTGAGTTTTGAGATTCTTGATTTTAAATACACTTTAGATTATAGAAATCATTAAAAATCATCAGCACTTATTTTTTCTATGATAACTTATAATGACATATACGAAGCCAAAAGACACCCACTGGTTTCTTTTGTAAACTTCCCTTTTTGTTCAGGTGAGCGATTTTTTTATATCACTCGACGAAAATCGCATCGCAGCTTCGGAGGATTAAGATGATAACCTATAATGACATTTACGAAGCTGCTAAAAAAGAGAGATATTCTGAGCAGTTGCAGCCGATTCCAAAAAATTTTATTGAAGAAGTTGCAACTTATTTAAAAGAGAAAAAAGAGATAGCTTCAAAAGAAGACGATATTTTTTCTGATGTAGTTATTAAGACAAAAAAACAGCTTGAGAATGCCATAACTCTTTTCAAAGAAATTATATTAAGGAGGAGAAAGAAAATTTTGAATTTAGTTTTGATTGCTTCTGAAACCGGGATTTCAAAGCAGGATTTTGAGAATATGTTTAGGTTTGAAAAATCTCTTTTTGAAGAATTAATGAAATCTATTAATACTTCTGATAAAAAAATTAATGAAACTTTAAGTGGAAAAAAACAAGAGACGCAGAAAAATGAGTTAATAGTTTTTAAGAAAGATGTGGAAGAGTTTGTTGATTTAGACGGGGAAAAAATGGGGCCTTTTGATAAAGGACAAATTGTGAATATGTCCAAAGAGGTTGCTAAAATTTTGATTGATGACGGGAAATGCGAGATTATTGAGCAATAGTTTCCAAAAGCAAATTAAGGATTTATAACAACCCAAACATTTAAATAGTTTAATGAATATATATTCATAACTAAATATCGGTCGTTTTTTGGAAAAACACTTAAAGGAGAAAAATAAAATGTCAGGACAAGATAAAACAGGGCCTTCAGGACAAGGACGTTTAACAGGAAGAAGTTTAGGACCTTGCGGAATAGGTTTTGCAAGAAGACTTGGAATCAGACGAAGTATAGGTAGAGGATTTGGTTTTAGAGCAAGAACCTTTTTAGAAGAATCAATTACCTTAACAGAAGTTGAAGAAAAGAAAATCTTAGAAGCTGAACTTAAGGAAATTGAAAATGAAAAAAAAGAAGTAGAAACAAGATTGAAAGAACTTGAACAAGATGCAAGATAGAAACAAAAAATTGAAAGATGCAATAGAAACTGCAGCGGGAGCTTTAAAACGAAGTTTGCCAATAATTTTTGGAACAATTTTGCTTGTAAGTTTAGTAGTGAATCTAATTCCTAAATCATTTTACACACAAATTTTTAGAGATAATGTTTTTATTGATTCATTAATTGGAGCAGGAATTGGGAGCATATCCACAGGAAATCCTATTACTAGTTATATTTTTGGAGGAGAGTTCTTGGCACAGGGAATAAGTTTAATTGCTGTTACAGCTTTTCTTGTTGCATGGGTTACAGTTGGAGTGGTACAATTTCCTGCTGAATCATTTTTGCTTGGAAAAAGATTTGCCATCAGAAGAAATGTGCTTAGTTTTATTTTTGCAATCCTCGTCGCAATTTTAACGGTGTTAATTTTAGGAGTTATTTAATATGAAAATTAAAGATAAATTAAAAGAGATTCAGAAATCATGGTATTTTTTAGTTGCAATGATTCTGATTTATTCTGTTGTTTCTTTTTTTAATTATGAGTTATTTACATCTTCTTTAAATTTTTTTGTAGATATATTGATAAAAATAATCCCTATTTTTATTTTCATCTTTATCTTAATGGTTATTACAAATCTTTTTGTAACTCCTAAATTCATTTTAAAATATCTAGAAAAAGACAAGGGAATTAAGAAATGGGTTTTTGCGGTTATTGGAGGGGTTTTGTCTTCAGGTCCAATTTATATGTGGTATCCTCTTTTAGCAGATTTGAAAGAAAAGGGAATTTCAGATGGTTTAATATCTTGTTTTTTATATAATCGGGCAATTAAAATTCCGTTGCTGCCTTTGATGGTTGTTTATTTTAGTTGGAAGTATATAATTATTTTAGCTTTTGTTATGATGTTTGCATCTGTTATTCAGGGAATAATAATAAATAAAATGAAAATAAAAAATTAATATGTTAATTAAATTAAATAACTGGAGGAAAACATGAAAATAGCTATTGCATCGTCTGGAAAAAGTGAAGATTCTGAAGTTAGTTCTGTAGCTGGAAGAGCACCTTATTTTTTGATTTATGAAAATAAGAAGTTAGTTAAAGCAATAAAAAATGTGTTTGCAATTGGAGGAGGGGGGGCTGGATTTGCTGTGGCAAAAATGCTTGCAGATGAAGGCGTGAAAAAAATTGTAGCAGGACATTTTGGAGAGAAAATGCTTGGGTCTCTTGAAGAGAGAGGTATAAAAAAAGAAGAGTTATATGATTTGAGTGTAGAAGAAGCTGTGAAAAGGGCACAATAAAATGAGGCCAAGAATCTGCAGGAGAATCAGGGGTAGGCCAGGAGTTACTTATTTTAAGCCAGCTGGAATAAGATTAGTTGAATTAGAAGAGATAGTTTTAACTTTAGATGAATACGAAGCAATAAGATTAGTTGATTTAGAAGGGACAGAACAGATTAGTGCAGGAAAGCAGATGAAAATTAGTCAGCCAACTCTTTCACGTCTTTTAAAATCAGCAAGAAAAAAATTATCTGAAGCAATTGTTAAAGGGAAAGCTATAAAAATAAAAGGTGGAGTATATGAAATGTTTTAAAGGGATTAAATTTCCTAAGAAAGTAAATTCAAACAATTAAAAAATGAAAATAAAAAAAATTACAATTTTTGCAGGTTATGATAAAAAAAGAAATAAGGAATTATTTGAAGAGATAGATATCTGTGCTGGTCAAAAAGTTGGGATTGTTGGTCCAACAGGTTCTGGCAAGAGTCAATTGTTGTATGATATTGAGAAACTTGCCCAAGGAGAAACTAAGACTAAAAGAAAAATTTTAATAAATGATGAAGCACCTTTAAAAGAGTTTAAGTTTGATCCAACTAAAAAGATAATTGGTTATCTTACACAACATATGAATTTTATGACTGATGCGACGGTTTATAATTTTTTGAAAACACATATAGAAATAAGAGGAAAATATCAAACAGAAGAAGATACTGAAAAATTAATTGATAAAATAATAGATGATGCAAATACTGTGACTGGCGAGAAGATTGAGAAAGATGTAAATTTGCTTATTTTGTCTGGAGGGCAGTCAAGAGCTTTGATGGTGGCAGACCTTGCACATGTTAGTGAATCCCCGATTATTTTAATTGATGAAATAGAAAATGCCGGAATAAGAATAAAAAAAGCACTTGAGATGTTAATTAAAAAAGGGAAGATTATTTTTTTGGTGACTCATGATCCGGTTCTTGCGTTGGATACAGATAAAAGATTTGTTATGAAAAAAGGAGCAATAAATAAAATTATTCATACTTCGGCTGAAGAAAAAGAAATTGCAAATCATCTTTCATGGATAAATAATCATGTGCTGGACATAAGAGAGGATGTCAGAAATGGCAAACAAATTGAAAAATTAAAACTAAAATGCACGTTGGTAGAATAAAATGAAAATAGTAATTTTTGGAGGTACACCAGGAAGCGGGAAAACAAGTATAATTAAATTCGTAATTCAGGAATTAAAAGATTTGAAAATTCATTATGTGAAATTTGATGTTTTATCTACTGAAGATGATTTGTTAATAAAAGAAAAATTTAATATAAGTACTGAAAGGAGAATTTCCGGGGATATTTGTCCGGACCATTATGCTGCGTTGGAAATTCCGAAGATTATTGACGAACATAAGGATAAAGATGTTATTTTAATTGAGACTGCTGGACTTTGTTTGAGGTGTTCTCCTTATGTGGAAGAGGGACTTGCAATTAATGTTTTGAATATTTTATCCGGGAAACCATCAGGTTATGGACCTTTGTTGACACATGCAGATTTGGTTGTTGTGACAAAAGGGGATTTGATTTCACAGGCAGAGAGAGAAATTTTTAGGGCAGAAGTTTTAAAAGTAAATAAAAAAACCTTGATGATTGAAGCAAATGGGTTAACAGGAGAAGGAGCAATAGATATAGCGAGTGCAATAAAGGAAAGTTTAGAAACAAAGGAAAAATTAACATTAAGACATTCGATGCCCAGTGCAATATGCGGTTATTGTTATGGAAATAAAATTGTTGACCCAACAGAATCATTAAAACGTTTTCAGAGTGGCAAGAAAATAAAAACAAGAGTTCCTAATTTAAATTGTGGCAAATGTGGATTTAAATCATGTAATGAATTTATCAGGGCTGTTTTAGATAAAAGAGTAAATGAAATCGAGTGCCCTTATATAACGCCAGAAGATGCAGAAAATTGACAAGAGGTTTTCAGATAATTTTATTAACCCTTTTAACCATCTTATTTTATGAATTTAATGAGCAGAACTATAACAGGAATAATTATGATTGCTGTCGGATTAATTGTAGTCGGAATTTCTTTTATTATGTCTTTTGCAATTTTAATTTATGGATTGCCTATTTTAGTTATAGGGATTGTTATTCTTTTGAATAAAGAAGAGGATAAAATTGAACAGATAAGGAAAATAAAAAAACACAAAGGAGGTCTAAAAAAATGAGTGAGATAATTATTACAACTGGGAATGAAGTTCCTAAAAAAAATGTTGTAGAAGTTCTTGGAGTTGTTAGAGGGAGCACAGTAAGAGCAAGAAATATTGGAAGAGATATTGGTGCGGGATTTAAAAATTTGATTGGTGGAGAGATTAAGACTTATACTGATATGACTGCTAACGCAAGAGATGAAGCATTTAATAGAATGGTTAATCAGGCGATTGATTTAAATGCCGACGCGATTATTGGAGTAAGGTTTATGACTTCGATGGTAATGCAGGGAGCAAGTGAAATGTTGGCTTACGGAACTGCTGTCAAGATAAAATAATTAAATAGGGGGAATTAATTGGAGAAGGATTAGGATAAATAGTTATTTGGTTTTTTAAGATTTAGCTTGTTTCCATAGATAAGAAAAATAAACTTTATTTTCTTCTGCGATTAATTTGTTTTGAATTTCTATAACTTGAGGAATTCCATCCATTGTGAAAAGATATACAAGGTATTCCCCGAAGATAACTGTTGTTGCTAAAGTTGGTAGTTCTTTAAGAAATTTATTTTCTCCTAATCCAGAGAATAGTTTTAAAATTTTACTCCTTTTAAAATTTTCATTCCATATACCTTTATATTCTATTTTTTTGTGGGACTTTTTTTTCTTTATTTCTTTTAACAAACTTTCTAAAAATATTTCCGAGCCTAAATTTTCTGAATGTTTTTTCCCAGGATTTATCACTTCTGAAGGTCCAGCACTAATGATATATAACTCTTTGATGTTCCCTTTGTTTATCTGATTAAACAAATTAAAATTAAATTGTTTTTGGCTTTCTTTACTTTCCAATACTCTTACTTTTGATATGCCTTCCTCCCGAACTTTTTCAAATTCCGGGATAAGAGATAAAAGTATGGATTCTTTTTCTTTTATTTGGGTTATAGTTTGAATGATTTCAAGGGCAGAGTAAAATGTTTTTTTGTCTTTCTGAATTCTATTAATAAATCCTTTTGAAATAAGTCTTTCAAGTACAGCATAGGTAGTAGACCTGTGAATGCCTGCGATTTTTGCTAAACTATATGCGTTTAGTTCCCTTTTTTCAACTAACAATAAGTATATTTTAACTTCCTTTTTATCAAGACCATATTCTTCTAATAGCTTTGTTATTTTATCTTCCATAATTATTTAACTGGTAATCTGCCTTATAAATTTAACTATTTAGTCGACATTTATGGACTACTAATGATTATAAACTATTATTGTTATTAGGTTGTATGGAAAGTCAAAACATAAAAATAACTAAACGACCAAGAAATTCGATCAAAAATAAAATAGTTGGAACTTTGATGGCAACATATATTGGAGCTGTGGCAGTTTCAATGGGGCTGCAGAGTTATTTGGAAAATAATTTTGATTATATTCAAGAAAGACCTAATGGGCAAGTTGTTAGTTTAGAAAATAGATTGGAAAAAGATTCTCGCGGAAAACCCATTTTTCTTCCAATCCAAGTAACTCTAAGTTATGGAGACTCTTTTGTAAGCGGAAAAGATACAGATTACAATGGGTCATTAGATAAAATAACTCTTGATTTGAGATCAGAAGATGCCCAAAAGTACCTTCTTCCTTTAGCAACCCAAAAAAACCTAGAAAAAACTCAGAGAGAAATTACTCAAGATAAAGAATATCAAGATACAATATTAAAGAGACAAAGATTAGGAGGGAAATTGTGGTTTTGGACTATGGCTTCTTTGATGTTGGCCTTGCCTCTTTCAAATATATATAAATTTAAGAATGCAACTCCAGAACAACTTAAACATCCTTTTTTTCATTGTAAATAATTCTTATAAACAAATCTTTTATTTCATTTAAACCTCCGAATCTTTTTCTTCCCATTTTATTTTATTATTTAAAGAATATATAAATAAGCCTGCGGAGGGAGTCCTTTATCTCCTGACTTCGCACGAAGTTTTTTTTGAGGCGATTCTTCTACCACGAAGTCTATCGACCCCCGAATCAAAAGACAATTGAATTTACCTGACTTAGAATCCATCCAGAATAAATATATTCGCAAACGAATATATAAATAAGCCTGTAGAGGGATTCAAACCCCCGACCTATTGATTACAAGTCAATTGCTCTATCACTGAGCTATACAGGCATATTATTTTTAGAATTAGTTAGTTTAAAAGATTTGTTCTTTCAAAATTATGAAATCTATTTCTGGAATTGTGTAAATTGGTAATTTTTCTTCATGAATTTTCAATTGCTCAAGCTGTTCTTTTTTATTTTCATTGTAATGGCAGAAAATTTTTATTGGCAAAATTCCAAGACCCTTTTCGATGCGTTTTTTACTATTTCGGTAAAAATATTTTGAAAAAATGTTTGCACCTGCAGAACATCCCATTATAATTTTTCCTTGAATTAATTTTTTGAGGTCTTTTACTTCTGCCATCCTTTCTTTTAAGGCAGAATCTCTTCCTCCGCAAAGATAGATACAATCTGCAGAGGCAATTTCTTTAGTTAATTGGTTTTTTTCGGGGGTTGCTATTGCAAATTCGAGATTTTTTTGAATTTTTGTTTTTTTAAAACTTTTTTTGTTTTGTTCAAGAAATTCTGGCCATTTGGTTTGATTCTGAGCAAAATAAATGAATAAAATTTTACCATTATCTGGAATTTTTTTCATAATTTCAGAATAAAGTTGGTCATTCCTTTCGGCAGGTTTGCTAGTATGCCCTCCGTGTAGAATGAATGTGGTCATTTTTCTTTCTTTTCTTCTTTGGCTTTTTCGGTTTTCTTCTTTTTCACTTCAAGCTCTTTTTCAACTTTAAAAACTCTAATCTCACAAAGTGACAAGGGATAAATTTTTTTTAACTTTAAGCTCAAAGGTTTTTGCATCTGGTTTTTTAGTATGTCTTCAAATAAAGTGTTTGAATCTTTATCTTTTACATAAGCGATTAATTCTTGTTTTGCTTTTTCTCTTAATGCTTTTCTCACTGCCCGGGAGACTTTTCTTCTTGTTATTAAAAAAGGTTTTATTCTTAATTCAGCATCTTTGCAAGTTGTAGAAAATGAATCTTCCACATAATTTGTTCCTTTTCTGACCATTCTCCTTAAAAAATAAGGCATTAGTTTTATTCCTCTTGGAATTGCAACTGCTTTATCTTCTTTGATTTTCACTTTTAGTTGGAGCAACATATTTTTCCCCCGAAGAGTTCTTGTTAAATCATATTTGATGAGCCTTCCTTCTAATTCTTTGACTTCATACGCTTGAAGTTGTGTTTGCCTGTTTATTATCGGCATTTCAACGTCAAAAAATCTTTTTTTTCTTTTTGCGATTGCCATTTTATTCCTGTAACACCTTACCCGTTCGTTTATTTCTTTTGCTGGCTCTGTATTTTGATTTTTCACATTCCATGCAAGTATACATTATATTTGTTTTTTTAGTTGTTTTGGATTTTCTTTTGAATTTAGATACTGCTGGTTTTGAGCCCCATTTTCCTTTGTTTCCTATTCCTGTGCCAAGCCCTCTTTTTTTTGCCCTTGAAATGCTTCCTCTTGTTAAAGTTCCTCTTTTTGCTCCTGTTGAAACTAATTTAATCTTTTGCTCTGTTTTTTTCTTACAATAAGGACAAAATCTATTTGTTGTCTTTGGAATTTTCATATTGAGACAAGAAAAAATGAGTTTTTAAAGTTAATTAAATGGTCCTGCGCAGAATCGAACTGCGATTATTTCCAAGTCAAGGAAATGTCTTAACCATTGGACTACAGGACCTCAAAAGACACCTAGCGGTTTCTTTTGGAAGCTTCCCTTCATTACATCCACGGCGAGGATACCTGTGCTTTCAAGCACAGCGAGGAATCGCCGTCTCCCATTAAATTTAATTCTTTTGTTTTACTATTAGAAAGAGCCTGGATACTAGGCTCTTTGAAATAAACGTTCAAGTTAGCATGAGCTTTCTTTCTCGTCGCTGACTTAGGAGATAAAAAATGGATTTGAAATCTCGGAAGCACAGCTTCGGACAAAATGCATTCCACTTCGTGTGGAAAATTAAATATGCCAAAGATCCCTTCAAGTTTTACGGACTCAAGATGGATTGTGAGTTTTTCTTGAGGCAAGTGGCTCACAGAAAAGGGTTCAAAATTT
>JAUWPB010000003.1 GCA_030611805.1 Nanobdellota archaeon
TAAACTTCGGAATTTTATTTATTAATTTTTTGGCTGAAACCAAAAATGTTTTAAGTTCAGATATCTCTTTCATTTTAGCCACCTCGTTTTTTAGTTAGAATAAGGTGGCTACCTTATTTTATAATGGTTTCACCAAAGCCATTATTATTGTATTTTGATTAAAATGACATTAAAATCAGTATTAAAACCATTGAAATGGGCAGATGAGCAAGTGCTTAGACAGTATACTAAGCTGACTAAAAAATGGGAAGATAAAGGAAGAAATATAAAACTTCTTACTCTCCCTCTTAATGTTGGTGGTTTGGGTATATATTTAATGGCTTCTTCTCTTGTTCCTAGTTATGCATTTTTTGGGGGGATGGATTTAGCTAGGAATATTTTTGAAAAAAAAGAAAACATTACTTCAGAAACAAGAGTTGAGCAATCCCCGATATTTTTATTATATAAAAAAATAACTAATTTTGGAAGATTGCCTTTGTTTGTAGCAGGAGCGGGCATGACTGTAAAAGGTTTAGCTGATTTATATAATTCGTTCATAAATAATGAAAATATTCAATTAAATGATTCTTTTGAATCTTTAAAAATGGGCTTAAGTTTTTTGTCTGTTTCTTCATCTATATATTTGAAATCTGGAGACCCAAAACTTTTAGATAAAAAACCATTTTGGAAAACAGCTTATGAAAAAGTTAGAGACAAAGTCAAAGATTTAGGTTTAAAACCAATTCCTGTTCCAGTTCCTGCCTCAAATTGTGGGACTTTGGAAAATTATGTTGGAATGAATGATTCTGTTAATTAATTTTGCGGTTGAGAAAACTTTATAAACATATATGAATTAAACTTCATATGAAATCAAATACATATCACATTTTTTTTACAAATCTTGCAAATCCTTTAAAGATAAATATTATTCTTAATCTTAGGGAAAAAGAAAAAAATGTTTCTGAAATTTCTAATGAATTAAAGGTTGAACAAAGTAAGATTTCACATGCATTATCTTCTTTAAGATGTTGCAATATTGTTCAGGTCAAACAAAAAGGAAAACAAAGAGTTTATTTTTTAAATAAAAAAACAATTGTGCCAATGTTGAAACTTATTGACAAGCATGCGAAAAGTTTTTGTGAAGGAAATTGTGCGGGGTGTGGGCAAAATAATCAAGTGATGAGCAGGGTTGGGAGGAAGAAATGAAAATAAGAAAGGCGAAAAAATCTGATGTAAAACAAATCACACAACTTAGAAAAGATAATTTAAGAGATGTGGATACTAAAAAATATCCAAAAAAGGTAAGAGATTTTCTTATAAAAAGAGATACCGATGAGAGAAATTTAAGACATATAAATCAAAGAGATTATTTTTGTTTAGTAGATAAAGATAAAATATTTGGAACAATAAGTTTGGATAATGGAGAGATTGGAGATTTATTTGTTAAATTTGACTGTATTCAACAAGGAAATGGTTTAAAGTTAATAAAACATGTTGAAGAATTTGCAAAAAAGAACGGGCTTAAGAAACTTTGGTTAGAGTCTGCACAACATTCAAGAGGTTTTTATGAGAAAGCGGGATTTAAGATGAAAGAGAAAATTAATAAGAGAAATAGGAGAATAAATTTTGTTATGGAGAAAAATCTAAAATGAAACAAATTTACTTAGATAACGCAGCAACAACAAAAGTTGATGAACAAGTTATAAAAGCAATGCTGCCATATTTTGATGAGAAGTTTGGAAACGCGTCTTCTGTTCACTTGGTTGGGCAAGACTCAAAAAATGCTTTGGAAAAAAGCAGGAAAATAATTGCAAAATCAATTGGAGCAAAAACACGGGAAATTATTTTTACCTCCGGAGGCACAGAATCAAATAATCTTGCTTTGAAAGGTTTGTTCTTTAGCAATTACCCAAATAAAAATCACATTATCACAACAAAAGTAGAACATGATTGTGTACTGAACACTTGTAAATGGCTTGAAACACAGAGTGCAGAAGTGACTTATCTTGATGTTGATGAAGAGGGGTTTGTTAGCTTAGAACAATTAAAAAATTCAATTACAGACAAAACAATTGTTGTGTCAGTTATTCACGGAAATAATGAAATTGGAACGATTCAGGATTTAGAGGCGATTGGAAAAATTTGCAGAGAAAGAAATGTTTTATTTCACACAGATGTCTGCCAGAGTTTTACAAAAGTCCCAATAAATGTTCAAAAAGATAATTTAGATTTGGTAACTTTGAACTCGCATAAGATTCACGGACCAAAAGGTGTTGGTGTTTTGTATATTAGAGAAGGAATAAAAATAACGCCTTTATCTCATGGAGGAGGGCATGAAAGAAATTTAAGAAGTGGAACAGAAAATATTTCCGGGATTGTGGGGTTTGCAAAATCAGTGGAGATTTCTAATACCCTAAAGGGCACGAGAACAAAAGATATTGAAAGGATGACAAAATTAAGAGATAAATTAATTAAAAGTATTTTAGAAATCCAGGATACTAAACTAAACGGCTCTAATGGAGAAAAAAGATTGTGCAATAATATTAATGTCTCGTTCAGTAATGTGGAAGGAGAAGCTATCGGCGGTTATCTGGAAAACTCAGGGATTTATACTTCAACAGGTTCGGCATGCGCGTCTCATTCATTAGAAACAAGTCATGTTTTAAAAGCCATTGGACTTTCCCCTGTTCAATCAAATAGTTCATTAAGGATAAGCATAAGTAAGTTCACCACAGATGAGGAAGTGGATTATGTTTTGGAAAAATTAAAGAAGATAATAATTAAATTAAGAAGGATAAGTCCTTTGGTGAGATGAGAATTGTGACAAAAAAAATTAAAATAAAAAATATCTTAATAAATTAAAAAAAGGATTATAATGGCAAAAAAAATAACTGGAAAAACAAAACTAAGTGAAATAATGGAAATAAATCCTGAATCAGCAGAAGTTTTATTTGAAGCAGGAATGGGTTGTGCATGCTGTCCAATGGCACAGCAAGAAAGTTTAGAAGATGGTTGCAAGGCACATGGAATGAATAAAAAACAAGTTGATGAATTAATAACAAGGTTGAATAAATGAAAATTGAAATAAAAAAAGGGACAAAATTATCCAAGGAATTTATAGATATATTTGATAAAGCAAAACAAAGCGAATTTACATCAGGACCAATTAAGGATTTTTCTAAATATAGCAGTGATATATTTTTTATTATAAAATCCAATAATAAAACTGTTTCTTTTGGGCATCTTAAAAAAATAAAAATAGATTATCTTGGAAAACAATATAATCTGTTTGGGATAGCAAATTTAATTTCTATTAGAAAGGGGGAAGGATATGGTAAAAACATAGTAAAGAATATGATAAATTATGCAAAGAAGAAAAATAAAACTCTAATTGGTTTTTGCAAAAAACATAATAAAAAATTTTATGAGAAATGTAATATGGGATTAAATAAACAACTCTTAAAGAGATTTTTGTACAAAAATTCAATGAATAAGCATGAAGATTATGTTATATATTTCGAAGGCAAAGATGAATTTATTCAAAAAGTTATTTTAACCAAATCAAATATCACATTACATATCCCTTTTTGGTAAATAAAAAATGACACCCCCATATACAAAAAAACTTTTAAAGCATTTTAAAAATCCAAAGTTTGTGAAAGATGTTAAAAATCCAGATGGAATTGGAGAGGTTGGCAATGTTGCTTGTGGAGACATAATGCATTTAGAAATAAAAGTCAAGGATAATAAAATAGAAGATATTGGGTTTAAAACATTTGGTTGTGCAGCTGCTATTGCAAGTTCTGATGTTGTCTGTGAAATAGCAAAAGGAAAAACACTTGAACAAGCTAAAAAAATCACAAAAGATGACATCATCAAAAAATTAGGCGGTATGCCTCCAATAAAAGTTCATTGTTCTGTTCTGGGAATACAGGCTTTGAAAAAGGCGATTAAAGATTATGAAGGGGGAAAGAAAGGTAATTGTTGAGTAGTAACAAAATAGAAAGATTTATAAATAGTTCTTTTATTATTTTTAGATGAAACAAGAAAAATTTGATAAAGAAATGCGCAAACTTTATAGAAGGATTGGGGCAAGACAGCAACTCCATTATTTTGATAAGAAATATATTGGGGCATCAAGTGGTTATGCTATTGGTAGTGGAAGATGTGATAATACTCCTTTTAGCAGAAAACAACTTGAATTTGCACTTATCACGAGTAAACATCCTATTGTGAAAGAAATTTTAGAAACAGGGTTGGTAGATGATTATGAAAATTGGGAGAATTTTATAGCAAATGGAAAAAAACTTTCAGAAAAATTAGAAAAAAATTTAGTATTAAAAGGAGTGAAAATTCTTGATTTGGGATGTGGATACATTCCTTCTTTTGCAAGATGTTCGAGAAAACTTGGAGCAGAAGTATATACTGTTGATTTAATACCCTCGGAAGAATTTGAATTTGATGAAGAATATTTTTCACAACAAGATAGAGACGAAGAAATTAATAAACATATAAAATTAGATTTGTGGGATCCAAACTCACTAGAAAAAATTACACAAAAAACAAAAAGCAATTTTGATTTAATGAGTTCTGCTCATTTAAGCACTTCAGATGGTCCTAACGGACATGATGTTATGGAAAGATTTGCTCCTTTATTAAAAAAAGATGGAATTTATTTTGATGCCATGGGAAATATGCTTGATGGGAAAGTTTATCAAAAATAATTTTCCAGATTAATTACATTAATCCTTAAAACCCAAAAACCCTAAAAACTCTTGTCCCATCTTCTTATTATGATTGAATCAAAAGTCAAACAAACTCTAAGAAAAATCAAACTTCCCACAAATACAAAAATCCTCGTGGCTTTGTCAGGAGGAAAAGATTCTGCTGTAACTGCTTATTTATTGCAAAGATTTGGGTTTAAAATTGAAGGATTGTATATTGATTTGAGAATAGGAAAATATAGTGAAGATTGCTTGAAAGCTGTAAAAGAATTATGCAAGAGGTTAAAGATTAAATTACATGTTTATGATATAAAGAAAGAGCAGGGAAAAACAATGCAGGATATTTGGAAGAAGATAAAAAAGAAAAGGTTGAACAATTGTGCTGTTTGCGGGGTTTTTAAAAAATGGATTTTAAATAAAACAGCAAGAAAATTCAAAGCCGACAAAATTGCAACCGGTCATAATTTAGACGACGAGGCCCAGACTTTTTTAATGAATGTCTTTAAAGGCAGCCCGGAGTTAAGTGCAAATTCAGGAGCAATTACCAAAAATATAAAAGACAAGAAATTTATTCCAAGAATCAAACCTTTGTTTTATGTTTTTGAGGAAGATGTCAAGAAATATGCCATTCAAAAAAAATTGCCTTTTATTAAAGGTAAATGCAGATACTCTCAGGAATCATACAGGGGAGAAGTAAGAAATTTTATCAATAGTTTGTCGGGAAAAGACAAAAAAAATATTATGAAAAACTTTCAAAGTTTTTCTGGGAAAATTCAAAAGGATAAAAAAACAAAAATGCTATATTGTGAGGTTTGTGGTGAACCATCAAGAGGAAAAATTTGTAAAAGATGCGTACTATTTAGACATTAATAAAAAATTATTTCCTCTTATCACAATATTTAGTAAATCAGGTTTGATATTAATTATATGGAAAAGGGTCTGGAAATATTGCTTGAAAAAATTCCAAAGAATGGCATGTCAAAAAAGTGCCAGGAGTTTTTTCCCTTTATCACAAAATATTATTTTGAGGGAAAACCCCAAAAAGATTGTCCATCCAAATTTGGAAAACAAAACATTAATCTTGTATATAATAGGTTAAATCAAATAAAAATAAATGGTCTAAAAAAAATAAGCGGGGTCCTTGCAAAACATCCAAAAGATATTGAAGATGATGTTGCATTTGCCGATGCAGTTATAGAATATAGTTTTTATTTTAAAAAATTAAAAAAAGAAATTTTTAAAATTTTTAAAAAGCTCAATACAAAAAATAGAAATATTTTGAATAAAAGATATAAAGAAGATAAAAAATTTAATGAAGATTATCATTCACTACAAGCTCTTACAAGAAACCCAGACTTTTATGTTTTTATCATAGACAAAATACTGGATAAAAAATAAAAATTACTTTTTCTTTGCTATTTTCTTTTTAACAGCTTTTTTTCCTGGCTTTGCTTTATTTGATTTGCAACATTTCATTTTTGAAAACACAAAGATAT
The DNA here is from genome assembly GCA_030611805.1 of Nanobdellota archaeon. GTDB lineage: Archaea > Nanobdellota > Nanobdellia > Pacearchaeales > GW2011-AR1 > JAUWPB01. The sequence goes on from JAUWPB010000003.1 coordinate 6,200, forward strand.
AAAGAATTGGCAAAATTCCTACTGTATTAAATACTGCTAACACGATGAACCAAACTACTGAACCCTGTCTTGCTGATTTCCACAATGCTAAAAGCTTCCAAACTGCTGACCAGACAATAATGATTATAAATAACCACAAAGAAATTCCAAGCTGAGATGATATAGTTGTTAAATAATCCATTTTTCCCTCTTTTACATTTTAAAGGGAGCGTTGTTTAAAAATATTTTTGATGTGTCACCTCTTTAAAATAATTCTAAATGTTTAAATACTATTTATTGCTAATCTTTTTGCTTATACAACTTATAGTAATAAAGGGTATTAAATATACAATATATTGTATGTCTCTTTTAAATTGGGTCGCGCTAACAAATAAAATGAATTGTCCATTTTGTTCAAACACCACATTAAAAGTAACAGATAAAAGAACTTCTCCTGAAGGCATAAGGCGGAGGAGAGAGTGTTTAAAGTGCAAAAAGAGGTTTACAACTTCTGAAAGAGTGGTGGAAAATAGCTTTTACATCATAAAAAAAGATAAAAGGAGAGAAAAATTTGAAAGGGATAAATTAAAAAACGGGATAGAAAAAGCATTTGAAAAACGTCCTGTTTCAAAAGAAAAAATTGATAAAATGATAAACGACATTGAAGAACAATTAAGAAGAAGAGGGAAAAAAGAAATCAAGAGTTCTGTTCTCGGAGAATTAATTATGAAAAAAATAAAAAAATTAGACAATGTTGCTTACATAAGATTTGCTTCTGTGTACAGGGACTTTCAGGATGTTAGAGATTTTAAGCGGGAGTTGAGGAGGTTATAATGGCAAAATATAGTGATGGGTTAGAAGATAAATTAGATATTTCCCAAGTCTCTGTAACAGTATTAGAAAGCAGATATTTAACAAAAGACCTTTCTGGAAAATTGCTTGAAACAGGAGAAGACATGTTTAGAAGAGTGGCAAAAGATATTGCTTGTGCAGATGCTTTGTACTTGCCTGAATTCAAAGGAAAAATTAATCCTGATATACCCACCAAAGAACTTTATAAAATATGTAGAGGCAATGAGCAAATAGAAAAAAGAGAACAAGAATTTTTTGACATTATGAGTAAAAATTATTTTTTGCCTAACTCTCCAACTTTAATGAATGCGGGGAAAAAATTACAGCAATTATCTGCTTGTTTTGTTTTGCCAATAGAAGACAGTATTGAAGGCATATTTAATACTAAAAAATATATGGCAATAGTTCATAAAACAGGGGGGGGAACCGGTTTTAGTTTTTCAATATTAAGACCAAATGGAGCATTCATTCATTCTACAAATGGATATTCTCCAGGACCGTTATCTTTTCTTTTTACATTTAATGAAGACGCCGGGCAAATAACTCAGGGAGGTAAAAGAAGAGGAGCAAATATGGGAATCCTAAGAGCAAACCATCCAGATGCACTGTGTTTAACAAGAGTTAAAGAAGAAGAGGGCGTATTAAAAAATTTTAATCTTTCAATAGCTTTTACAGATAAAGAAATAGAAGCTATCAGGAATGACGACTATATTTTAATGGAAGACCCCAGAAAAGAAGTAGAATATACTATTGAAAATGCAAGAAAAAGAGCAAAAGACATACATTTTGGAAAAGGCGATATATTCAAAACATCATGGAGATTATCTAATGATGAAAAATCAATAATTGACAATTATTCTGAAAAAGAAATTGGAAAAGTTGAAGATAATAAATTATATCTCAAAGCAAAAAGTTTATTTGATATTATCATAGAAGGTGCATGGAAAAAAGGAGAACCAGGAATAATTTTTATAGATAAAATAAATAAATATAATCCCACTCCTGGACTTGGAGATATAGAAGCTACAAATCCTTGTGGAGAGCAACCTCTTCTTCCTTATGAATCATGCAATCTTGGAAGCATAAATTTAAGCAAGATGGTTGATAAAGGAAAAATTAACAAATCTCGTTTAGAGAAAACTATCCGCTCAGCTACAAGATTTTTAGATAATGTAATTGACAGAAATAATTATCCTTTAAAAGAAATAAATGACATCACCAAAGCAAATAGAAAGATTGGATTAGGAATAATGGGGTTTGCCCATATGTTAGTGGATATGGGAGTTAGTTATCAAAGCCAGGAAGCCGTAGATACTGCAGAATATGTGATGAAATTTGTAAGAGATGTTGCTAGAAATGAATCACAAAAACTTGCAGAAGAAAGAGGGGCATTTTCAAATTTTGACAAAAGTATTTACAAGGATGAAAAACCTCTTAGAAACTCTACTACAACCACTCTTGCTCCCACAGGAACAATCGGAATAATTGCATCTACTTCACAAGGGGTTGAACCAATTTTTAAGCTTGTTACATTAAGAAAAGTAAAAGATACTCTTGGAAAAGATTTAGTTGAAACAGACAGGGCGTTTAAAAAATATTTGCAGGAAAAAGATTTGTATGATGAAGACATTATGCAAAGAATGGAGAAGGAAGGATTAGGGATTGATGGTTTATTGTTACCTAAAAAAACTAAAGATGAAATTAAAAGACTATTTGTTACGGCTCATGATGTTGTTCCTGCACAGCACATAAAAGTTCAGGCAGCTTTTCAAAAATATACAGATAATGCTGTGAGTAAAACAATAAATATGCCAGCTGAAACAACAAAGGATGATATTGCCAAGGCTTACTTAATGGCTCATGAAATAGGATGCAAAGGTTTGACAATTTACAGAGATAAAAGCAGAGAATTTGAATTATTAACTGGTGTTGAAGGATGTCTTGAAGAAAAAGTAGGGAAAGGATTTAGGGTAATTCCTGTTAGAGGGAGAGATTTGTCAAGGGTTAGAGGAATTCAGGGAATAACTTATGAAATAAAAACAGGATGCGGACCTCTTTTTGTAACTGTAAATTATGATGAGAAAGGAGCAGTAGAATTATTTTCAAACATGAATCCTCCAGGAGGGTGTGCTGCTGCGCAAACTGCAACAGCAGGAGTTCTTAGTTCATTTAATTTGCATAGGGGAGAATCTCCTGAAAGAATCGCTAAACACCTTAGGTCAACACAATGTCCGGAATCAAATGATTTGCTTAGAAAAAACTCCTGCCCTCAGGCAATGGCAAAAGCATTAGATTTATTCCAAAAAGATTTTGAAAAAATTCAAAAAGGATATACTGGACTTTTGTTTGAAGAAAAAAGTGAGGAGAAAAATAATCCTTCAAATAAAATTATAGACAATAGTAATGGTTTGAATTCAGTTGATAAATTATTTTGTCCGGAATGCAACTCAAGATTAGAATTTTCTGGAGGGTGTAAAGGAGGATTGTGCAATAATTGTGGTTTTGCTAATTGTTAAAAATTTAGAGATAGATTATATTTGAAAATGCTAAAAATAAAAGTAAAAAAAATTCATCCTAATGCAGTTATCCCAAAGTATGCTTATGAAGGGGATGCCGGCATGGATCTGCATTCTGTTAAAAATTATGTTTTAAAACCAATGGAAAAAACAATAGTTAAAACAGGGTTGCAAATGGAGATTCCAGAAAAATATTTTGGTTCTATCAGAGACAGGTCAGGTTTGGCTGCAAAGCATTCTATACACACTTTGGCAGGAGTTATTGACTCTCATTATAGGGGGGAAATTGGAGTTGTGTTAATAAATTTAGGAGAAAAAGAATTTAAAATAAATAAATATGATAGAATTGCTCAATTAATAATCCAACCCATTAAAATAGCAGAAATTCAGGAAGTTGAAAATCTTTCTGAAACTTCAAGAGGAGGAGGGTTTGGGAGTAGTGGAATAAATTAAATAAATTTCAGCCCCAGAATCTTGGATATGCTTGAGGCACCACACCTGAAAATTTTTCAATTTTTACTTTTCCCTGTTTAAGTATATCCTCTGTTAACTCAGAATTATATCCTCCCAAATAAAACACTTTTTTAATTCCTGATTGAACAATTTCTTTTGCACAATGTGAACAAGGATATATTGTTACGTGAAGTGTTGCTCCAATAAGATTTTTTCCTTCTCTTCCGGCATTAATTATGGTATTTTGCTCTGCATGAACTCCTCTGCACATCTCATGCCTTTCTCCGGATGGAATATTCAGTTCTGTTCTTATGCATCCTAATTCTAAACAATGAGGTGAACCTCTTACTGCTCCATTATATCCGTCAGAAGAAAAAATATTATTTTTACTGGCTACTGCTCCGACATGCCTTCTTAGACATGTTGACCTATGACTTGCTTCAAAAGCCCCTCTCATATACTTTTCCCCAAAACTTGGTCTCCTTTTTTGATCTCTCACCAAATTAACAAAACCATTTTTCCCTTCTGCAAATTCTTTTTTCGCTTTTTCAATAGTTGAATAATTATTTAGAAAAAAATAATCAGAATAATTCATGCAATAACTTAAATTTTGTTTTCCAGAATCGTCAGAAAACATTTCTCTTTTTTCCTGTTCAACAAATTTCTCAAAGCTTACATTATCTGTTTCAGATTGTGCTTTAACTGCTCGGTCATATCTTATCTTTTGCTCTGCATCAACAGCAATAAGAAAAAAATCTTCTCTTCCATATTTTCTCAAAAAATCAACTTCTCCTTTAGTTCGTATGCTTTCAATTACAGAATCTTTTCCTTTCTCTTTTGCTTTGTTATATAATTGTTCAACAATAAAACTTGGGGAATTTTTCTCTCTTAATTCATTTGCAATTTCAATCATTGAATCTCTGTTCACTGGTTTATCTCTCTTCTCAATTTCTTCTATTAGAAATTCTCTTACAGAATAATGCTCAAAATTATTCTCCTTAAGAACTTCAACTAAAGTTCCTTTTCCTGCTCTTAATGTTCCTGTCAATCCAATTATCATAAAAAAACATTACGAAAGAATTTTTAAGAATTGTTGTGATAAAATATCACATCCTAATCTTTCTTTTACACAATTATAAATTTTATTTAAATAAATCATCCAGTTTCATTGTTCTTAATTTAGCTAAATCTTCGGCATAACCATAAAGATGAAGTCCTTTGCTTTCAACTATCATTTCTCCGTCTTCAACACCAATCTCTCCTGCCATATATTCTTTTAAATTTTGAATCCCAGCCAGATTTGCAGGCATACCACCCCATAAATCCCAGGAACGAAACATAACTGGTGCAAAATGAAGTTTTCCGTCCTGAATCCTTGTGTCAATTGAACGAAGACAAGGTGGGTCAAGAAGGGTCAGGTCTGAGGGATGTGCAATCTGGAGAACCATCTGATTATTACGAGGTCCATGTTTTTTATAAGTATCAATAACCCATTCTATCTGATTAATATAAAGAGCTCCTTTCTTTTCAAAAACAATTTTTCCATCTGGTTCAGAGAACAATCTTTCATCCATAACATCTTTATCCAGTCCCCTTAACCTCATTAATTTCTCTCCGGTAATTTGGGCTTTAGTCATTCGCTCTCCATAAGTATACGATTCACCAGCCTCTTTTTCAGGAGTCATAAGATATTCAAGATAAGACCTGTCATATCCTTCTCCTCCATAAATATATGCTTCTTCAACAGGATTTGGTATCCCGCACGCCGGAGGAATATCTGGCAACAATGGTTGTGCACCAGGATATTTCACATGACCAATAAAATAATCATATTCTAAACGCGTTTGCCCTGCATAAGAACCCCGATCAATTTTAAATCTCTTACCTTTGTCAAAAATATCATTAACTGCCTGAAACCACAAGTCAGGTAAATCCCTTGCCTCTATTTTGTGAATCTCCATTTGAAAAATGAGCCCTCATACTTTTTAAATAAATCTATACTCTAAAGTATATTCTCCATGCTAAACTAAAATTTTATAAATCTCTTTTTCTCTTTTTGTTTATGTCAGTTCCTGAATTAAGTAAAAGCGAATTTGAAAAATTTATCAAAGAAGGAATTGTGTTTATAGATTTTTTTGCAGAATGGTGCATGCCTTGTTTAACAATGTCTCCGATAATTGATGAGTTGAGCGAAAAATTCAAGGGCAAGATTAAATTCGGGAAAGTCAATGTTGGAGAGAACCAAGAACTTGCACAGAAATTCAAAGTTAGTTCTATTCCTAATTTTACTATTTTAAAAGATGGAAAAGTTATTGAGCAATTTATTGGTTCAATGTCTGAAGAGGAATTAGAAGAGAAGTTGGAGAGAGTTTTAAAGAATTAATTTTCTTGTTAATGCAAAGTGGCCAAGCATTTTCAACTATACCATAATAATCTTTATAAATTAGAAGTTTCATTAAAATTTTATGACAGAAAGTTCATTAATAGAATTAATTGAAGATGTTGCTAAAGTTAGAAAGGATATGCCTCTTCCAAGAGAATATATTATTGATGCACTAAAAAAGATTGAGGATGGAGATATCGAAGTGGAAAGATATCCTATGGGGAATCCTTCATTAAAAGGCGTTTATGACATTGCTTTAGAATTATATGAAGCAGATCAAACAAGACATTAATTCCTTTTAAATTCTAGAATTAATTTTTACTCTTTGTCATCCCTACGGCGAACTTCTCTTAAGCCCGACAGAATATATTTTAACACTCACAAAAACTTCAAATTTCCTTTAACCTCGTCTATAGAATTATAATTTTTTCTTTTCATGATTTCTTCAAACTCTTTATTTATTCTTTCAAAACAAGTTGCACCTTCTTCTTTAAATGTTGTGGCAACCTGAACAGCGTCCGCTCCGGCAAGAAGAAACTCAAATACATCTGCTCCTGATTCAATTCCCCCAACTCCAAAAATTTGCACCTCGCCTTTTAAAAGTTCATAAAATTTTCTCACATTTGCAAGTGCAATAGGTTTAATACAACTCCCTCCCAATCCTGCAAAACCTTTTTTTGGTTTTATTATTGGTGTTTCTGTTTCAGGGTCAATAACTAAAACATTCCCGACAGAATTTATGCAAGTAACAAAAGAAACATTATATTTTTTTATTAATTCTGCCATCTGTTTGGTGTGAGCAAAATCATAATAAGGAGGGAGTTTTAATCCAATTGGTTTGTTGCCTAAATCTGAGATTGCTTTTAAAATTTCCTCGCTTTGTTTAAAATCATAAGCAGCTTGTGGTTTTCCTTCTAAATTCGGGCAAGAAAGGTTTACTTCAATTAAATCAACCTCGCTGTCTTGAAATGCTTTAACCATTTTTTTATAATCTTCAACACATAATCCTGCAACACTTGCAATAATTGGTTTGTTATATTTTTGCAATTGAATTGGAAATTTTATATATTCTTGATAACCTAAATTTGGCAATCCCATGCATTGAATAGAACCACTCAAAAGTTTTGCATATCTTGGTTCTTCATTCCCCTGTCTTGGTTCAATTGTTGAGGATTTCATCATAATAGCAGAAGAGCCAGAACCTCCTATAACTTTTAATTCCTCAAGTGTTGAACAGTCTGGACCCGAAGCATTAAGAACATAAGAACCAAATTCTACCCCTGCAATTTTTGTTTTAGTTTCCATGATAATAAAATACATGGCCCCGAAGGGATTTGAACCCTCGACACCTGGATTAAAAGTCCAGTGCTCTGACCAAGCTGAGCTACGGAGCCATATTTGGCGACTGCGAAGCAACTTAAAAGGATGAAGTCTCGAAATGAGAGGTCACCTCGTTAGAGGTTCTTGTGCCGGGAGCCTTGGCGAGACGGTATCCCTGTGGGAAGCTACGGAGCCATAATTAAATAATGAAAAAATGGTTTAAAAATTTAATGTATCAGAATAACTCTTCATTCCTCACGTGGATTTTTATGAGGATGACAACATAAAACATTACCAGAGCGAAGCGACGCAGAGTTTTAATCTTTCTTTTCAGGTTGGGGGAGGACGGTGGGACGACCAATGTATTAGAGGGATAAGCCCGCTTTTTGTTTCTTTTTTCTAAAAAGAAAATGGGGAGTTCCTATTTTGCCTTCTTTTTTGAAAGACGTATACATAAATCTATAATGTATAATTTACTTTTTTAGCTTAATGAATAAAATAAATAGAATCAAAGAAGAATGGGAAGGAAGAAGTGAAGGTTATCTAAAAGAATATAACCCGATAGAAATTGATTACGGACCAGGAGTTCCAAATGAAAATAAATTAAACATAATTGGGTCTGTAAAAAATAAAAAAGTTTTAGATCTTGGATGTGGAGGAGGGCAAATTTCGATTGCATTTGCTAAGAAAGGTGCAAAAGTCACTGGAATAGACCTTTCTGACAAACATATAGAATTTGCAAAGAAATTAGCAAAAAAACATAAAGTAAAAATATTATTTGAACGAGGAAGCTTTCAGAAATTCCCAATGATAAAATCTAAAAGCCAAGATATTGTTTTTTCTTCATGGGCATTCTTATATTCTCCAGACCTAAAGCAAGTATTCAAGGAGGCTAATAGAGTTTTAAAAAATGAGGGATTGTTTGTATTTAGTCAAGACCATCCTTTTTTTCATTGTTTTGGAAATAATGATCTAGAAATTAAACAAAGCTATCTTAAGAGCGGAAGTGCTGGAAATCCAAATTTTATGGCTTTTAGAAGAACAATTAGTGAGATTTTCAATGCCCTAAAAGAATCTGGATTCAATGTGGAAAAAATTATTGAACCAAAAAGTAAATGGTATGCTCGTTGGAAGGATGAAAAATATTTTAATAAAAAGAAGATAGAAATGCTTCCGACAACAATCATTTTTAAGGCAAGAAAATAACTCTTATCGAAAGGTTTATATACTACTTTGGAGTAATAAATGTATGACAACTAGATATATACCGAACATAGGTGAAACGTATGACGAATATGTAGCCGAAGGTATAAAAAGTATAGGGGAATATCTTGATGGAGAAATATTTTGGGGTCCTACTGACAGAGGACGAGCTTTTGCAGCAAGAGTGGGCAGATTAAAAGATAAAGAAAGAATATATAATGAAAAATTAGCTGAAGGCAGAAGAGAAATAAGCAAAGAGCTGGATGATCAAATATTTTGGGGTCCTACTGACAGAGGACGGGCATTAGCATACAGAACATCAATATTAAGAGAAAAATTAGACAACAATCCTTTCTTTTGTGATAATTAATTCTCGGCAAAGCCGAACTATCTATATAAAGGATTGGGAACTCCCCTTATCGATGAAAAATTTGCGTGAGCCTTGCGAACATTTTATCCTTGGTTATGCGAAATTTTAATTTCGTTGTTATGTTCCTTCGGGGCCATATTATAGACTTTTTGTGCAAACTATCTCCTAAAACCGGTTTTTGTGCAAAGCTCCAAAAATCAAAAACTTTATAAATCAAATTTTATTGTTTTTCATTATTATAAAGTTGTTAAAGTAATTCCTAACTTCAATAAAATGCACATTCTTCAACCAAAACATTTTAAACTCTCTGAGAAAGAGGCTGATAAACTTTTGGAAAAATTAAATGTTTCCAAAGCACAATTACCAAAAATTCTTTCAAATGACCCTGCTCTTCCAGAAGGTTGTAATGTAGGAGATATAATCAAAATAGAGAGGAAAGAAAAAGATAAAATAAATATTTATTATCGAGTTGTTGTATAATTTTTTAATAAAATGAAAATAAATCCAAAACCATTAGAAAAGAAAACACGTCCTAATAATAAATTTCAGGACACGGTAGAATATTATTTGGGAAATGGCAATCTCCCGGAAGAATCAAGAAAATATGCTCGAGACTTAATTAAATATCAATGTAGAGACTCCAAAAAAAATGACAGATAAACATTTGATTGTAAAAAAATATTTGGAAAAACATTCGCTAGTTGAATCTAATATTACTTCTTTTAATAATTTTATTGAGCACAGAATGCAGGAGATTGTTAATGAAATATCAGAAACTATGAGTAGCGACGAATTTGAAATCATCCTCGGAAAAATAAAAGTTGGGAAACCCAAAGTAACTGAAGCCGACGGTAGTTCTTCCCTGATTATGCCTTTTGAAGCAAGAATAAGAAAACTGACTTACTCTGCTCCGATTACTCTTGAACTAACTGTAAAAAAAGATAATCAAATTGATTCAGAAACTGTGGAAATTGGAAAAATTCCAATCATGGTTGGAAGTAGCGTGTGTAATACTCATGGTTTATCACACGAACAATTAATTGAAAACTATAATGACCCTCGAGACCCTGGAGGCTATTTTATCATCGGAGGGAATGAAAGAGTTATGATTATGGCAGAGGACCTTGCAGAAAACCAACCATTTATTGAAACAGATAAAAAAGGAAATTTAACTTTGAGATTGTTTTCGTTAAAAGGAACATACAGAATACCGGTAACAATTTCAGAAAATAAAAAAGGAATACTTGAGACAACATTCAGCAGATTTAGAGACTTGCCGGCGATAGTAATTCTAAAGGCACTTGGTTTAACAAAAGAGTCAGACATTGCTAAATATATCGGAAAAGAAACAGATAGTGTTATTATTAATCTTTATGAATTTGTAAACTTGGCAACTAAAGAAGATGCGATGATGGCTATTGCTGAGCAGACAAATTTGCAGGGGACAAAAAAAGAAATTCTTGACAGGGTAAACCAGAGAATTGATGCTTACTTGTTTCCACACATTGGAACGAAAAAAGAAGACCGAATGAAAAAAGCTGTGACTTTATGCAAATTAATAAAACAATTTTTGATTGCAAAACAAAATCCTAAATTAAGAACAGACAAAGACCACTATTCAAATAAAAGGGTCAGACTTTCAGGAGATTTATTGGCTACTTTATTCAGAGTTAATTTAGGAATTTTAATAAGAGATATTCAATACTCACTGCAAAAAACAGTTAAAAGAAGAAAGTTCTTTTCTATTCGGATAATTGCAAAATCTACTTTATTTTCTCACAGGGTTGAATCTGCAATTGCAACAGGAAGCTGGACTGGGGAAAGAAGCGGTATCACGCAAAACATGGACAAGACAAATTATCTGGCAACAATTTCCCAACTGCAAAGAGTTTCAAGCATGTTGCCAAGTGATCAGGAAAACTTTTTGGCGAGAACACTTCATCCAACTCACTATGGAAGATTCTGTCCAATAGAAACTCCTGAAGGAACAGAAATTGGTTTAAGAAAAAACCTCGCAATTTTGGCAAAAATATCTACAAGAGTTGTTCTTGATGAAAACAAATTTCTAAAAGAATTAGAAGCTCAGGGGTTAAACAAAGAAGGGATTGGTGAAAAAGAAGTTTTCTTTAACGGGGAATTTATTGGAAGTGTAAATGAGCCAAAAGAATTTGTTAAAAAAATAAGAGAAAAAAGAAGAGACGGGGAACTCCCCCCACAAATGAATATCAGGGATGACCAAAATTTCCAGTTGATTTTAATTTCAACAGAACCAGGCAGGGCTTTAAGACCATTAATAATTATCGAGGACGGAACACCAAAATTAAAAGACCAACACTTAGTTCAATTAGAGCAAGGAGAATTAGAATGGATTGATTTGATAAAACAAGGAGTAATTGAATACCTTGATGCGTCCGAAGAGGAAAATGCTTTGGTTGCTTTGTATAAGGAAGAGGTAAGCCCGGAACACACTCATCTTGAAATAGATTCTATGGATTTGTTTGGGGTTGTAACAAGTCTTGTGCCTTATGGAAATCACGACCAGAGTTCAAGATTAAACAGAGGAAGTAAAACGCAAAAGCAGGCTTTGGGATTGTATGCTGCGAATTATTTATGCAGATTGGATACAGATGTGAGCATTCTCCAGTATCCTCAAAAACCAATTGTTAGAAGTTTTGTTTATGATACCTTGAACACTTATCCTGCCGGGCAAAATTTAGTGGTCGCAATTATGACTCATGAAGGATATAATATAGAAGATGCTTTGGTATTTAACCAGGGTAGTTTAGACAGAGGCGTCGGAAGAAGTTTTTATTTCAGGCCTTACTCTGCGGTGGAAATGAGTTATGCAGGAGGTTTGAACGATGAACTTGCTATTCCTGAAAAAGATGCTACTGGATATAGGATGGAAACAAGCTACAAATTTTTGGAAAATGATGGTATTGTTTATCCTGAAGCAGAAATTAACGAGGGAGAAGTTCTTATTGGAAAAATGTCTCCTCCAAAATTTTTATCAGAGGTAAGAGAAATTTCAGTTAAAACAAAAAAAGAATCAAGTGTAGCAATGAGACAAGAAGAAAAAGGAATTGTTGAATCAGTATTCATCACCGAAGATTCAGAAGGGAATAAAATTGTTCAGGTTAAAACAAGGGACCAAAGAATTCCTGAATTAGGAGACAAGTTTGCTACATCTCACGGACAAAAAGGTGTTGTTGGAATGATAATTCCCGAAGAGGATATCCCATTTACTTCAAAAGGAATCAAGCCAGATGTTTTATTTAACCCGCATGGATTGCCAAGCAGAATGACTGTAGGATATTTGTTGGAATTATTGGCAGGCAAAGTTGGATGTTTAAAAGGGGAAACAATTGACGGAACTTCTTTCTCTGGAGTTGACAAAAAAGAATTAGAAAAACAATTAAAAAATTTAGGATTTAGATATGATGGAAAAGAAACAATGTTCAATGGGATTACTGGGAAAAGACTGAGTGCGAAAATTTTTATTGGGAATTTATATTATTTGAAATTAAAATATATGGTTGGGAACAAATTGCACGGAAGAGCTTCTGGAAAAGTTGCGTTATTGACAAGACAACCTATTGAAGGAAGAGCGAGAGGAGGGGCATTAAGATTAGGAGAAATGGAACAGCAGGCATTAGTTGCTCACGGTGCTTCATTATTATTAAAAGAAAGATATGATTCGGATAAAGTTGTGTTGCCAATCTGTACAAAATGCGGAGCCATTGCAATAGACGACAGCATAAGGAATAAAATAGAATGCCCTCTATGCCACTCTGAAGATACAGAACCTGTTGAAGTATCATATGCATTTAAATTATTATTAGAAGAATTACAAGGATTGCACATCCGAACATTCTTTGGATTAAAAAACAAATACGAATAAAATGACAGACCATATAGAAAGAACAACGAATAATATTGGAAGAGACATAGCCTCTAAGATACCTCCTGAATATTTAGATGATTATCTTAAGAAATTGGATGTATTAGGAGATGAGGGATTAGACCTTAGTAATGGATGGATCAATATTTGTGAATTTACTAATGAAGGCTGTAAAGGGGTGGCTAAAAAAGGAAAGTTTTATGACTGTTGTGTAAATAAAGGAAAAAATTGTTCGGAATACTTAAATTTAAAATGAATAAACCAATAAGAAAAAAAATTAGCGAAATAAAATTTTCTCTGCTTAATCCTGAGCAGATTAAAAAACTCTCGTGTGCAAAAATAGTTACACCAGAATTATATAATATCGACGGGTATCCAGTAGATGGAGGGCTTATGGATTTAAAACTTGGAGCAATAGACCCTGGAGTAAAATGTCGGACATGTGGTGGGCGGCTTAAAGAGTGTCTGGGTCATTCTGGAAGTATTGACCTTGCAAGATCTGTAATGCATTTAAAATATATTCCTTTAGTTGAATTAGGATTAAGATGTTTTTGTCGTTCATGTGGGAAATTATTACTTGCAGACAAGGACTTGGAAAAGTATTCTCCAAGCCAAAGAGCAAAAAAAGCAAAAGATTCTAAAAAATGTCCTCATTGTGGGGAGGCTAATGAAAAAATTAAATTAGATAAACCAACAAGCTTTTACATAGGACGAGTAAGGTTATTCCCGACAGAAATCAGAGAAATTCTGACAAAGATTCCGGATTCTGAATTGCACAAAGTTGGAATTGACACCGAAACTTGCAGACCAGAATGGGCGGTTTTGACTTCGCTGTTAGTTCCTCCTGTAACAGTCAGACCAAGTATTATTTTAGAATCTGGTGAAAGAAGCGAGGATGATTTAACTCACAAACTTTCTGATATTATAAGAGCTAATCAACGGCTTTGGGAAAACCTGAATGCAGGAGCTCCGGAAGTTATCATAGAAGATTTATGGGATTTGTTGCAATTTCATATTACAACTTTTTTCGATAATACTGTCGCAAGAATTCCTCCCGCAAGGCACAGGAGTGGACAGCCATTAAAAACAATCACAGAAAGAATCAAAGGAAAAGAAGGAAGAATCCGAAAAAATTTAGCAGGAAAAAGAGTTAATTATTCCGGGAGAACTGTAATCTCTCCTGATTCCTCAATTGAAATTAATGAAGTTGGTGTTCCTTATGAAATTGCCAAGATAATTACTGTTGCAGAAAGTGTTACTGATTTGAATATTGAAAAATTAAAAAAGTTAGTTGAAAAAGCAGAGAAATATCCAGGAGCAAATTATATTATAAGACCAGATGGAAAAAGAAAAAAAATCGTTCCTGAACTTAAGGAAGAAATCATAAGTGAACTTAGGGTAGGATATAAAGTTGAAAGGCATTTGCAGGACGGGGATGTTGTTTTATTTAACCGGCATCCAAGTTTGCATAGAGGAAGTTTGATGGCTCATTTTGTAAAAGTTCTGCCAGGAAGAACATTTAGACTCCACCCTTCTGTAGCATTTCCATATAACGCTGATTTTGACGGGGATGAAATGAATATTCACTCTCCACAAACAGAAGAAGCAAGAGCAGAGGCAAAAATACTTCTTGATGTTAAAAAGAATTTAATCTCTCCAAAGAATAATACAAATCTTATAGGCTGTGTAGCAGATGCAATTACCGGAAACTATTTGTTAGGATTGGATGAATTTCCAAGAGATTATGCAAATCAAATTCTTTACAAAGCAGGAATTGATGCCCAAATTTCAAAAAAAACGATTTCAGGGACAGATATATTTTCTGAAGCATTGCCAAAAATAAATTTATCCAATGACTCAGTGAATATAAAAGATGGAAAAATAATCAAAGGAAAAATAGACAAAACTCTTTTTGGAAGCGAAGACGGAGAATTAATTAAAGAACTGGATAAAAAATTTGACAAGGAAAAAACTTTTGAAACAATAAAAAAAGTTTTTAATTTAGGAATAAATTACCTGACTGACAGAGGTATAACAATCTCTGTTAATGATTTGGATTTAGATGAACATGTTGTTAATTCCGGAAAAGAAATTATCAAAAAAGCCGAGAAAAAAACAAATGAAATAATTGATTCTTACAACCAAAAAACTCTTGAGATAATCCCGGGAAAAACAGAAGAGGAATCCAGAGAAATAAAAATACTTCAGGTTTTGAATGAAGTTAGAACAAAAATTGGAGAGATAGTAAAAAAAGAGTTCCCTGAAAAAAATCCTGTAAGTTATATGATTAAGTCAGGAGGCGGGGGCAATATTTTAAACATCACACAAATGGCTTGCTGTGTCGGGCAACAGGCATTTGTCGGAGGAAGAGTAGACATTGGTTATACTGAAAGGACACTTTCATTTTTTAAACGAAGGGATTTATCTCCGAGGTCAAGAGGATTTATCCATAGCTCATTCATGAAAGGATTAAGACCTGACGAGTTTTTCTTTGGTGCGATTACTGGAAGAGATTCACTTATGGATACTGCATTAAGAACACCTAAATCAGGTTATCTTTACAGAAGATTAGCTAATGCACTGCAGGATATCAAGATTGAATATGACAAAACTGTAAGAGATAGCAATAACAGTATAATCCAATTTAAATATGGGGACGATGGAATAGATGTTTCAAAACTTCATAAAAATGAGAAGCTGGAATCCGGAGAAGCGATTGGAATTATTACTGCTCAATCTTTTGGTGAACCTTCAACCCAGATGGTTATGAGAACTTTCCATATGGCAGGAGTTGCAGAAATGCAGGTTACTATGGGTCTTCCAAGACTTATAGAAATTTTTGATGCAAGAAAAAAACCGTCTTCGCCTAAAATGGAGATTTATTTAAAAAAAGAATATAACAATGAAAAAGATGCCAGAGTTTTTGCGGAAAAGATAAAAGAAGTTACATTAAAAGAAATATCTTCAGAGATTAATTTGAATTTTAGTGATAAGGAAATTGAAATAAAGATTGATAAAAAAGGGTTAAGACAAACTCATACTTCAATAAAGAAAGTTGTGGAAAAACTTAATGGTCTGAAGTTTAATGTAAAAGAAAAAACAGACTCAATAATTTTGAATGCGTCTGAATCAAGTTTTACAGAAATATATCAACTCAAAGAAAAACTTAAGAAAACAATAATTTCAGGGATTAAAGGAGTGGAGCAAATTTTAATTGTTAAGAAAGACAAAGATTTCGTGACAACCACTCTTGGAACAAATTTGAAAAAAATAATTGAGCTAAAAGAAGTTCATGTGGATAAAACAATTTCAAATGATTTGCATGAGATGGCAAAAGTTTTTGGAATTGAAGTGGCAAGGCAATTAATAATTGATGAAATTTATAATGTGATTAATACTCAGGGACTGGACATTGATATAAGACACCTTAAACTTATTGCAGATGCCATGACTAATACTGGAGGAGTTAAGGGAGTTACAAGAATGGGAATTATTGCACAAAAAGATTCTATACTTGCGCGTGCAACTTTTGAAATCCCGGACAAGCAATTTGTGAATGCGTCGATAAAAGGAAGCAGTGATAAATTAGTGGGAATTATAGAAAATATTATTCTTAATCAGCCAATCCCGGTTGGTGCAGGATTGCCGGGGCTTTTTGTTAAAGTCATTGGACCGTTAGTAAAGAAAGAAGAGGAAAAGAAAACAGCAAAGAGAAAGGTTGTGGAGAGTACTAATAAATAGTTTTAATCTTGAATATAAATCTTTAAGAAGTCTATTAAATAATTTAAATGCATATGAAGTTTAGAGAATGGTTAGATAGAAAGAAGGAGTTAAGGAAAATTAGAATTGGAACAAATGAAAGATTGATAGGAAACGAATATATCTCAAAACTTGATTGGCAGTTGCTAGAATTTATACAGACAGAAATTCCAAATTACTTATTTGTGGGAGAAAGACATTCTTTATTATTTTCATTAAATCCAAAAGAAAGGGCAGTGATTATTGGAAGATATGTAAAAGATAAAAATGGGGGTTATCATTTAGGAACGAATACTTCTTTAGAGAGAAATAGCGAGAGGGTTTATCTAAGTTTATTAATTGGGAAAGATGGTATTGAAGAGAAAAGGCCTACTTTAGATAAAACTTATTCTTTAATGGAAAAAGTTTTTATAGGACTACAAGAAATTGAAAAAGGAGATTGTGAGGAGGAAGGTTCATAATGTTGAATATCATAAGTTGTTTTTGAAACAGCATTGTTAAAACAACCCCTCGGGGCGACACTGCATGTTTGGAGTGTTAAAATTCGTATCAGATTTTAGCGAATTTTGACCAAAGTATTTTTATTAATCCCATATTTATTTCTTTAAATCTTTATTTAAATATTTTTCTCAACAAATTCTCCTGAATACAAACTTTTATAAAACACTCTTATCTAAAAATTTTATCTGAACATGGTTAATACAATTGATATGCAGGATATGAGATATTTGAATTTGTTTGGTAAAATCACAAGAGTGAGCACAAGATTTTGTTTTAAGTATAATGAAGCAATAATGTTTTGTGTGCCAAAGCAATTACTTTCCCGGGCAATTGGTGAAACAGGGAAAAACCTGAAACAAATGCATAATATTCTTGGCAAAAGAATAAGAGTTATTCCGCTTCCAGATGGAATTCATCACGCAAAGCAATTTATCGAGGCTGTTGTTAACCCAGTTACATTTAAGGATTTAGAAGTTAAAGATAATGAAATGATTCTAACCGCAGGAAGCCAAAGTAAAGCAGCATTGATTGGGAGAAACAGAAGAAGATTTTTAGAGATGCAAAAAATTGTCAGGGATTTTTTTAAAAAAGAGTATAAGATTGTTTGATTAAACAAATCTTTAAATAGTTCTTAAATTTTTGAAAAACATGGGATTAAATATAAAAACAATTGAGATGGTGGCAAAGATTCAAAGTAGGCGAAAACCACATGTGCGTCTCTCTTGTGATGTCTTATTTGCCGACTATATACCAACTATGGATGATTGCCTTCGCGAGATGCATGTATATATTAAAAAAAGACAGAAAGAACTTAAGGAAGAAAATAAAGAGTATAGAAATTAATTTGAGATAGCAACTTTAAAGAGCAAAAACAAAGTTTTTCCACTAAAACTTTCTTCCAGAAACTTTTTAAACTAATTTCTCACAAATATAATATGGGATTAAAGAATGCACTGAAAAAAATAAAGACCAGGAAAAAGTTTAGATGGAAAGATAGCAAGTATAAAGTTAGAACTTTAAATTTATTTGCAAAATCAGACCCTCTTGAAGGTGCCAGCCAGGCAAAAGGAATTGTTCTTTCTAAGTTTCAAAAAGAAGCAGCACAGCCAAATTCTGCAATGAGAAAATGTTGCAAGGTTCAGCTTACGAAAAATGGAAAAACTGTCGGAGCATTTATCCCGGGAAACCTTGCTCAAAAATTTATTGATGAGCATGACGAAGTTATGATTGAAAGAATTGGTGGAAAACAAGGACGGGCTAAAGGAGATATTCGTGGAATCAGATGGCAAGTTATTCAAGTAAATGATCAACCACTTTCCAGATTAGTTAGTGGAAAGATTGAAAAGGGAAGGAGATAAAATGAGTGTAGGAACATATGAAGGATTAGGAAATACTCAATCTGAAAAGAATTATTGTCCAGAATATGAAACTTTAAAATGCCCAAGAAAGTGTGTAATTAGACAAAAACTTTTAGGAGCCGAAAACATTTTAACGATAAGTGAAAAAACAAGAATTGAATTAAAAAATTTTATCATAAAAAATTTTGATAATAAATGTGAAAAAGGAAGAATAAAATGACAGATTTAAAAACAATGCGTGAAAAATTTTCCAAGTATCTTAGAGAGTATACTCTCTTGGATAAACAAATTATAAATATACTTGATGTAATCAAACATAACAAAGAAACAGATGATTATTTTTTTCCAGAGTATGTTGGAAGAGACACCCCAATTTATTTATCTCCTAATGGAGCAAGAATTTGGATAACAAAAGAAAATCAATTAGTAATTGATAATAAAAGTAATTTAGAAAAAGAATTAAAAAAATCTTTAATGAATATAATTTGATAAAATTCAAGAACAAAAAATGACACTGCAATTTAAAATATTTGATTTGTATGATTTAAGTGAGATTAAAGTAGTTGACCATGGGTTGAAATCAGTGATAAATCTTGAGCCAAAATTGATTTTAAAAAGTCAGGGAAGAAATGTTGGGAAACTTGGACAAATTAAAGTAAATATTGTTGAAAGGTTAATGAACAAACTTGCTGTTGCAGGACATCGGGGCAAAAAACACAAATTAGGAATTGGACATACAACTGGTAAATATTCAAAGAACATGAAAATTGTTTTGGAAGCATTTGAATTAATAGGGAAAAAAACCCAGAAAAATCCTGTGGAGGTTTTTGTCAAGGCAATTGAAAACTCTGCACCGAGGGATGAGATAACAGTTATTGAATATGGTGGGGCAAGATATCCTCAGGCAGTTGATGTTTCTCCGTTGAGAAGAGTGAATTTAGCTTTAAGAAATATTGTTCACGGGGCTTCAGACAAAGCATTTAACAAAAAGAAAACTATTGCTCAGGGATTAGCTGATGAGATAATCATGGCTTCTGAGGGAAACCAAGAGAGCTTTGCGATTAAGAAAAAGAGAGAGAGCGAAGCACAAGCTGATAGTGCCCGGTAGTTTTAACCTGTTTATTTTAAGCACAAAAGTTTTTTAAACCAATTTTCCGATTAATTTATATTCTCATTATTTAAAATGGCAAAAGTAAATCTAAAGATTTTCATAAACCATTTTATTCAGAAACAATAAAACGAAAAAAATGGCAAAAGAAGATATTGCAAAATTAATGAAACAGCAGGATAAAATTAGAAACATAGCAATCGCTGCACACATTGACCACGGCAAGACAACATTTTCTGATAACCTTCTTGCAGGAGCAGGTATGCTTTCAGAAGAAACTGCCGGAAAACAAAGAGCATTGGATTTTCACGAGGACGAAGCTTCAAGGGGGATCACAATTGATTCAGCTTCAGTTAGCATGATTCATAAGATTAAAGGAGACGATTATTTAATCAATTTAATTGACACTCCCGGACATGTTGATTTTGGAGGAGACGTTACACGAGCCATGAGGGCTGTTGATGGATGCATTGTTTTGTGCTGTGCTGTTGAGGGTGTTATGCCACAAACAGAAACAGTTCTTAGACAAGCCTTAAAGGAATTAGTAAAACCAATTTTGTTTATCAACAAAGTTGACAGATTAATCAAAGAAGTTAAACTGACTCCTCAGGCAATGGAGCAAAAATTTATTTCTATTATTGAACATGTTAACGAATTAATTGAAAACATTGCTCCCGAGGGCTACAAGGAAAAATGGAAAGTTGGTGTTGGCGAGGGGAGTGTTGCGTTTGGTTCAGCGTTCCACAATTGGGCTTTAAGTTTTCCATACATGAAAGAAAAAGGATTAACTTTCAAAGATGTTATTGATGCTTATGAAAATGATGACCACAAAGGGTTGGCGAAAAAAGCTCCGTTGCATGATGTTGTTCTGGAAATGTGTATAAAGCATCATCCAAATCCTATTGATGCTCAAAAATACAGAATCCCAAAAATTTGGCATGGAGATTTGGATTCTGAAATTGGAAAATCTTTAATAAACTGCGACGCAAAAGGCGACCCTGTTTTTGTTCCAATCAAAATTGTTGTTGATAAACATGCAGGAGAAGTAGCTTGTGGAAGATTATTTTCCGGGACCATAAAACAAGGGGACGAAGTTTATATGAATCTCGCAAAAAGAAACGTAAGAGTGCAGCAGGTTTCTGTTTACAAAGGTGCCCAGAGAATTATCGTTGACGAGGTTAGTGCAGGAAACATTATAGGAATTGTCGGGCTAAAAGATGTTTTTACAGGCGAGACTGTCAGCAAAGAACCAATGGAACCTTTAGAAGCAATCAAGCATTTGTTTGAGCCTGTTGTTACAAAATCTATTGAAGCCAAGAAAGCAGCAGATTTACCGAAACTGGTTGAGGTATTAAAGCAGGTTGCAAAAGAAGACCCGTCTATTAAAATAGAGATTAATGAACAAACCGGGGAGAGTTTAATGTCTGGTATGGGAGAGTTACATTTGGAAATTATAGAAGACAGAATTAAATCTGAAAAAGGCCTGGATGTTCAAACCTCTGCTCCGATTATTGTTTATCGGGAGACAGTAGGCAAAGAATCACCTTCTGTCGAGGGGAGAAGCCCTAACAAGCACAATAGTTTTTACATGACTGTAGAACCTTTGGAGGAAAATATTTATGAAGCAATAAAAAACGGAGAGCTAAGAGAGGGTAGAATCAAAAAGAAAAATAAAGAAATTGCTGAAATACTTGCTGGTTTAGGATGGGATGGAGATGCTGTTAGAAACATTAGAGACGTCTACAAAGGAAATGTTTTTATGGACGAAACAAGAGGAGAGGTTCATATTGGAGAAGTTATTGAAATGGTGTTAAACGCATTTGAAATGGTTATGGATGCAGGTCCTTTGGCTCGTGAGCCGTGCATGAAAATGAAAGTTTCTTTAATTGACATCAAACTTCATGAAGACGCAATTCACCGGGGTCCAGCGCAAGTTTATCCTGCTGTGCGGGAAGCAATTACAGGGGCATTTAAAAAAGCCAACTCCTCACTTTTAGAACCATTGCAAATCCATGTTATTGAAATGCCTGACAAGTTTTTAGGAGCAATAACTAAGTTGGTCGGGGGCAAGAGAGGTCAGATAATTGAAGTCAAGCAAGAAGGAACTAATGCCCAGATGAAATCAAAGATTCCCGTGGCTGAAATGCTTGGATGGTCAAATGATTTGCGTTCTGCAACAGAGGGCAGAGGAACATCGTCAATATTAGAACAGGAATTTGAAAAAGTGCCTATGAGTTTACAGCCAGATGTTATTAGGAAAATAAGAGATAGAAAAGGATTGGCAGAGAATCAGTAAAACTTCTAATCAACAAACTTCCTCGCCAAAATTTTCTTGATAGAAAAGTTTTTAAACTATTATTTTTATTAAACAATATTAAAAGTTTATAATAATAAGATGGCTAAAGAAAAACCAAATATGAATGTTGTGTTCGTGGGGCATGTCGACGCTGGAAAATCAACAGTAGTTGGACAATTAATGTTCCAGTCAGGTGCTGTTTCTGATCAAGAAATGAAAAAGTTGAAAGAAGAGGCTGAAAAGCATGGTAAAGTAGGTTTTGAATTTGCTTATGTCATGGATAAAATTAAAGAAGAAAGAGAAAGAGGAGTTACAATTGATCTGGCTTATAAAAAACTTGTAACACAAAAATTTGAAGTCACAATTATTGATGCTCCCGGACACAGAGATTTTGTTAAAAATATGATTACTGGTGCATCACAGGCAGATTCTGCTTTCTTGGTTATTGCTGCACCTGCAGGAGTTCAACCACAAACTACAGAACACTTATGGTTGCTAAGAACAGCTGGAGTAAAAAATATTGTTGTTGCGATTAACAAGATGGATGCTGTAGAATACAAAGAAGAAACATATAATAAAGTTAAGGAAGATGTTGGGAAATTATTGCAAGGGGTTGGTATAAAAGCTGACGACACTACTTTTATTGCATGCTCTGGATTAAAAGGAGAGAATATTGCTAAAAAATCAGAACATATGGCTTGGTATAAAGGACCAACAATTTTAGAGCAAATGGATTTATTTCCTGCTCCTGAATCATTGACTAACCTGCCAATGAGAATGCCTGTTCAGGATGTATATGAGATTACAGGTATTGGGACAGTTCCTGTGGGAAAAATTGTTACAGGAGTTATGAAAATAGGGCAAAAAGTTAAAGTTTTACCAGGAAGAACTGGAGAAGGGATTGAAGGAGAAGTTAAGACAATAGAAGCCCATCATGAACAATTAACAGAAGCAACTGCCGGAGATAATGTTGGAATTAACATAAGAGGGATAGGCAAGAAAGATATTGCAAGAGGAGATGTTATTTGCGACTCTGCTCAACCTATTTCAATTGTTGAAGAGTTTATTGCCACAATAACTGTGATTAATCATCCAACAGTATTAGCTAAAGGATATACACCTGTGTTCCATGTTCATACTGCTCAGGTTCCGTGTCAATTTGTGGAACTGATTGCTCAAATTAATCCTGCAACAGGAGAAGTTATTAAAGAAAACCCTGACTTCCTGAAAAACGGAGATGCTGCTAAAGTTAGAATTAAGCCTCAGGGAAGCTTAGCATTAGAAACACAAAAAGACAATCCTACAATGTCAAGATTCTCAATAAGAGATGCAGGAATTACAGTGGCTGCAGGAATGTGCACTGAAATTACTAAGAGAAAATAAAGTTTACTCCAAAGAAGAATTCTGTAAAAAATAATATACTAAATTACAATAATCTTTATAAAAAAGATAATTATCTTAATTGTATGCGATACTTTATGAATATGCCTTTTGAAGAAATAACAAAGGAAGAATATGTTTCTACAGGGATGTCAGGATTAATTAATTATGAGTTTACTTCAACTTCATTACGTTCCCATAAAATAATGGAAAATGTGGCTAAAGAAGCAATAAATGCTAATAATAAAAAAGAATTGAAATATGACTCATTTGCAGCATATACATTTTCATATACTTCATTTAATAATAAAATAAAGGGTGTATCTCTTCTTGTTATCCAACCTTTAAAGAAGATTTCTTAACAACTCATCAATCCTGCGCCAGCAAACAATTTTTCTAAAATTTTCAAAAATCCACAAAAACATTTAAAAACCCTTTAAAATTATAAACATCATTAGAAAAATATCATGAGATTATTTCAAGATATTCACATTCACAATTTACAATCGTTTATTTAGCTCAGTGCTATTAGTGAGATGCTAACAATCTGTTAGTCAGATATTTTTCTAAGAAATCAATATGATTTCAAAATAAGTAAATAATTTAAATATACAATGGCAAAAATAAGTCCGGTATCGATAAAATATATGATACATGCTACTTTTGAAGCTGAAGGTGCTTTGGAAAAACCTGATGTAATCGGAGCTATATTCGGGCAGACAGAGGGATTGCTCGGTGCTGATTTAGAAATGAGAGAATTGCAGAAAGAAGGAAAAATCGGTAGAATTGAAGTTTCCTTGGAACGAAGGGATAGAAGGACTATGGGTTCTATTAAAGTTCCTACTGCATTAGACCAATCAGAAACAACTTTGATTGCTGCTGCAATGGAAACAATAGAAAGAATAGGTCCGTGCGATTCTCAGATAGAAGTTGAAAGAATTGAAGATGTTCGGGGAAGCAAGAGAGATTATATTATTGAAAGAGCCAAAAAGTTAATGACAGAGATTAAAGGTTCGACAGATTCAAGAGAAATTGCAAATGAAATCAAAGATTCTGCGAAAATGGCTGAAATTCAGGAATATGGAGAAAATAAACTTCCTTGCGGAGATATTTCAGGAAATGAATTAATTGTTGTTGAAGGACGGGCAGATGTTCTTAATTTAATGAAGAACGGTGTCAAGAACACAATCGCTATGAATGGAACAAAACTTCCAAAAGAAATTAAGGAACTAAGCAAAGAAAAAGAGATTACTTTATTTGTTGACGGAGATAGAGGAGGAAAACTGATTGTCCAAAATGTTGTTGACAATGCTAAAGTAAAATATATTGTAATTGCTCCTGATGGAAAAGAAGTTGAAGAATTAACAGGTAAAGAGATTCTAATGAACTTAAGGAAAAAAATTCCGGTTAATGAATTTTTTTCCAATAGAAGATATCCAAAAAGAAGTTTTGAAAATCCAAAAACAGCAGAAAAGATTAATTTAGATGAAGGGAATAAAACAAAACTTAAAGAGCTTTCAGATAAAAACCAAGGAACAGGAAAAGCAATTCTTTTAGATGAATCTTTAGGAGAGATTAAGAAAGTTTCAGTTAAAGGTTTAAGTGGTGCTTTAAGAAAAATAAGTCAAAAACCATACGTGATTGTAATTGATGGCACTGTTACGGGTCCAATTATTAAGTCTGCAGAAGAAGCAATGTGTCAGGTAATTATCGCAAAGAATTTTACAACAACAGATACGAATATTGAGTTGTTAAGTTTATAATTTTAAATCCTCAGGGGAAACCTTGGGGTTTTTTATTTTTTTCTTAATATATAATTTAATTTTTGCTTTCCCTAATCATGCCAATCAAATTCAAACCTTCAGGACTTAGAAAATTAAAAAAAATAATTTTTAAAAGAAACAAAAACATTTAAATAGGATGTAAGATATGTCTTACCATGACAATGATAAATATAACTCGGATGAGTTCAAAAGGGCAAATAGTAATCCCTGTTAATATGAGAAATAACTTGAAAGCAGGAGATGAATTAATTATAATTAAAGATGATGAAAGAATTATTTTAAGAAAAGCAGAGAATCTAACTGAACAATTAAAAGAAGATTTAGAATTTGCAAGGAGAACTGAGGAAGCTTACAAAAGAATAGAATCTGGAGAATTTATAACAGTTGATTCTGAAAATCTTTTTGAGGAAATGGGTAAATGGTAAAACAAGTTTTTCTAAGATATATTTTTATTGGAGGAAAAATGCATAATGGTAGAAATCCGTTTTGATAAAAAATTTACAAATATTTTTTCCAAGATAAAAGACGCATTATTTAGAACAAAGATAATAAAACAAGTTAAAAAAATTTCTGAAAATCCAGAGATTGGAAAGCCAATGAGAAATATTAGAAAAGGAACACGAGAAATTTCCATCAAGCCATTTAGATTGTCTTATTCTTATTTCCCTGAAAAAGAAATTGTATATATTTTGGACTTGTATCATAAAAAGAAACAATGATTTTTTCAACAAGCCTTTCTTTTCTTCCCTTTCCATAAACAACAAATTCTTTAAACTATTTTCATCTTATCCTACTATGTCAATTAAATTCGGTCCTTCAGGACTTGGAGGAATTAAACAGGCAATTTCTAATTTAGAAATGTATCACAAGCTCGGAATAAAAGCATGTGAAATTGCATTCACTCATAACATTTATATTCAAAAAAAGAAAGATGCTTTGGAAATTAGTAAGGCAGCAAAAAAGTTTGGAATTAAATTAAGTATTCATGCTCCATATTATATTAATCTTAATTCCAAGGACAAAGAAATAATTAAAAAAAGCAAACAAAGAATTTTGAAGTGCTGTGAGATTGGAACATATTTAGGAGCTTACAGAATTGTTTTTCATCCTGGATATTATAATGGATTTGACAAAGAAAAAACTTATGAAAATATTAAAAATACAATTTTAGAAATGCAAAAAGAAATTAAATCAAAAAAATACATCCCAAAACTTGCTCCTGAAACAACCGGAAAGATAAATGTTTTTGGAAGCATTGATGAAATTTCACAGCTTGTCCAAGACACTAAGTGTAGTTTTTGTATTGATTTTGCACACATACTTGCAAGATACAAAACTTATAAATTCAAAGAAGTCTTAGAAAAATTTGAAAAACATAATGAATTACATATTCATTTTTCCGGAATAGAGTATGGTGAAAAAGGTGAGAAAAGACATCTTAAAACTCCTGAAAAAGATTTAAACAAACTTGTCTCAGCTTTACCGAAGAGAAAAAGAATAACAATAATTAATGAAAGTCCTTTCCCCTTGCAAGATTCTATTTTGGGATTGAGAATTCATAAAAAAATAAACTTTTTGCCATGACACTAAGTGAATAGTTTTTACTTTAAAATTATTCTTTTCTGTCGTCACCATAAAGTTTATAAATCAAATATTTGTGAGTATATTTACAGAAAAACAAAGGTTTTCTGTGCAATTAAATATATAAAATGAAAATGAATACAAAAAACCTTATGGTTTCTTTTGTTGCGATTGTGATGGCTTTATTTTTAGTAGCTACAGTAAGTGCATATGATGTTAGCGGTGATTTAATAGTGAACGGTTCAGAATCTGTAAAAGTTGATGGAACTGAAGTTGACCTTGCAGGTACAACTGTTGTTAGTGTTATTGCTGGTGAAACAATTACTGTAAAAGTATATTTCACAGCTACTGAAGATGATACTGATGTTACAGTAGAAGTAGAGATTGAAGGCGAAAAAGTAGATGTTGATGCTATAACAAGTTCTTTTGATGTTGAAGCAAACAAAAGCTATAGAAAAGTATTAACACTTAAAGTTCCTTATGAACTTAAGGACGATGTTAGTGATGACTTAACTCTTAACATTGAAATAGATGGTAAAGAGTATAAAACAGAAATTGAAGACATTACTTTAAGAGTTCAAAGACCTACATACAACACAGACCTTAAGTCAATTAGTGTGCCTCAAACTATTGAAGCTGGAGATACTTTCCCGGTAGATATTGTTTTGAAAAACATTGGTTATAATGACTTGGACGATGTGTATGTAACTGCAAGTATTTCTGCATTAGGTGTTGAGAAAACATCTTACTTCGGAGACTTAATTGCTATGGAATGCTATGATGATGACAACGACTGTGATGAAGACGCAGAAGATACAGTTAGTGGAAGACTTTATTTGAAAGTTCCGTATGCTGTTGAATCTGGAATTTATACACTTGAAATAACAGTTGAAAACGATGATACAATTAACAGTGTAGTTAAGCAAATCTTCATAGAAAACGACTTTGCTGAAAACGTGATTGTGACTGCTTATAGCAAAACAGTTGCTGTTGGAAAAGACGCTGAATACAGTTTATTAATTGTGAACCCAACTGACAAGTTGAAAGTTTACAGAATTGTTTCAGAATCTACAGGAGATATTTCTTCAAGCACTAATCAAGCTGTTGTTGCTGTGACTGCTGGTTCAAGTAAAACAGTTTCAATAATTGCAAACGCTGACTCAGAAGGAGAATACAATTTTGATGTTAATGTATTTTCTGGGGAAGAGCTTGTAAGCACAGTTACTCTTAGTCTGAACGCAGAAGGAAAAACAGTAACTAGCCCAATTGTAATCTTGACAGTTATTCTGGCAATAGTATTTTTAGTATTGTTAGTTGTCTTGATTGTTTTAGTAACAAAGAAACCTGAAAAAACTGAAGAATTCGGAGAAAGTTACTACTAAATTTCTTTTTAATTTTTTTTATTTTTTATTTATTACTTTCTCCTTTTTTTTATATTAAATACGAGGAAAAAACCTCTTTAAAAAATAACTAAACAAAGAAAATGTACACAACAAAATATTGGATAGAAGGCATAAATTCTGAAGATGAGGGAAATGTAAAATCTTATTTAGAAGCAAATTTTAAGTTTGGACGAGAAACTGCTCCTAGAAATAAGATAAAAGTAAAATCTAGAATTAAAAATAAAAATCCGTTTGGATTAAAAAGTTATTTAAGTGAAAAAGGTTTTGGTATAATAGAATCAGGACCATTATCACAAAAATATATTCATATGAATAATAGTAGAGAAATAAATATTAATGAACATTTTTTTACATTAGGATTTGATTTTTATATGAATGTTAAAGGAGAAGTTCCAAGAAAAGAACTGTTTGATTTAGATTCTTTGAATGATTTTATTTTAACTGGAGAGATTAAATAATAAGATTTTTACTCTCAAACTTATTTCATTTACCAATCAATAGAACAATAAGCTAATTTTCCTTTGAACTTTTTTTGTTCTTGCTTAAAATGTTTCCTGCAAAGATAATTCCATCCTTTATTTTTAGGATAAACTTCTTTATATGCTTTATTTTTACATGTTCCATGATAATCACATAAAGGAACTCTTTTTCCATTTAATTTTTTATAACGAATTGCATTTTTCATATTATTTTGTATTCCTTATAATGTTTAAATCTTTCGCTAATCAACAAAAGGAACAAACACAAATCCAGGAATTTCTTTTTTCACAACAAACTTATTTTTCTTTTTTTGAACAGCAACTAATGACTGTTCATGTTTTGAGCCAACAGGTGCAACAAGTATTCCATTATCTTTTAATTGAGATAAAAGTTTTTCAGGAATTTTTCTGCAACCAGCACTCATCAAAATTCTGCTAAAATAAAGGGAACCAAAGTTTCCCCTTATCAACCCCTCCTTTAAGTTTGTGCTCACGGCTGATGCTTTTTCAGGAAATGCTCCACTTCCATGATACACTTTAATATTTTTATAATCCTTTAAATTCTTTTTTGATTTTTCAGCAAGTTCTTTTATTATTTCTATCCCAAAAACTTTTCCATTATTCCCGACAATTTTTGAAAGTAAAGCAAGAGCATAACCGCAACCAGAACCAACTTCAAGAACTTTTTGTTTAGGTTTTAATTCAAGTAAAGAAAGCATCATTGCTATTGTGTATGGCTGGGAAATTGTCTGGCCTTTTCCAATAGGCAGTGCAGAATCTTCATAAGCTTGAGCCTTTAATTCTTCAGGAATAAAATTTTCTCGTTTAACTTTTGAAAAAGCATTTAAGATTTGTTTTGAGAATCCTCTTTGTTTTAGAGATTGGATGAGTTGGGTTTTGTTCATGTTGGGGGAAGGGATAGGGAATTTAAATAATTTGAGGGAGCGTTTATTTTATTTTGTGTCTTTCTTTTTCTCTAATTGGAGCTAATTTCTTAAGAATCTCCATTGTTCTTTTCATAATATCTTTTTCTAAATCCTCAAAAATTTCATTCATTTCTTCTAAAGATTTTGAACGAAACTCTTTCTCTTCCTTTTTATAATAATTTTCTGAGGGGTCAAGCCTCAGTATTCCACTTTCATAATCTCCAGGGACATGGGCATAGATATTTCTTAAACCCTTTATCCTGCGAAGATTCTTAATTGTTTCATCTCTCCATTCATCTTTCATCAGATTTTTCTCAAGAATTTTAATAATTTCATCTATTTTTCGCCCATAAGACAAAGATAGAACCTTATCCTCTTCCCAACCCATATAAATTAATATTGCCTTAATCACTTGTTCGGACATTATTGCAGACTCTAACCCAGCACCTCTTGAATTTTGTATTTTTTGCACATGCTCTTGTAAATAAGGTTTCTCTTCCTTTGTCCTTTCAATTGATTCCTTAATCATATAGTCAATGGCTTTATCACTCCCTTCTTGATCATTAAAATCTGGTAATTCAGGCAATTTTCTTTTTTTCTTACTCATTTTTTCTTTTGATTCTAAATAAAACCAATTAAATTTAATTTGCTTATCTTATCTTGCGAAAGATTATCTTTTTTATGCCTTTGTCTCTGATGGCTTGCCCAGTTTGCAAGATATTTTTCTAATTTATTTTTTGAAGTAGTTAGTGGAAACCTACCGTATTTTTTCTTAATAAACAAATATCTTTTTTAATTATTTTTTCAAAACAACTTTTATATTTTAATAACTTATCTCAACCCGTATTTGATTTTTATATGATACAATCTTTTTTTAAATTCATTGTAAGCTTTATCATGAGGACCTATTGTTAAAAACCAAAGAATATTTTTATGGATAAAATATATAACTCTAATATTTTTTGTAATTGGCTCCCGATAACAATGCGAACCTCCAGTTAGATGTTTTTGCCTTTTTGGATTTTCAAGAATCTTTCTTCTCTTTTTATCAAATATCTGAATATCTTTAGAAGAAAGTTTATCTAAATCCTTAAAAAAATTATCGTGAAATTTTACATTCAATTCCTCTTTTTCGGAGATATTCATTATAATCTTCCTGGGTTTTTCCTTTTATTTTTCCCATCTCAATATCCCCCACTCTAATTTTTACTATTTCATTTTGGAACACTTGTTCTACTTCATTAATTAATATTTCTGCTGTGTTTAATATTTTATTAAAATCTGTTTTTTCTACTTGAATTGTTTCCATATCTTTTATATAGAATAAAACTTTAAATATTTATTGGTTTATAAAAAGAGATAAATCAATTGCTTCTTTTGTTCTTTCAATAAGTTCATCCATGCTCTTTGCTTGAGTATGACACCCAGGCAGTCCGACTACCTCTGAAACATAATAACCTTCTTCATCTTTTTCAATAATTATATTAAAGTTAGCCATAATAATTACAACATGAAAGAGTATTTAAGATTTGTGCAAGCAGATCTTTAAATAAATTTTCAAAACTCCAAAATCTTTCTTGCGTTTTCTAAAATCCTGTTTTCAAAAACTGTTGTTGTCTCTCCCTCTTGTTTTTCAATTGAAAGGGAGTTCATTAATTGCGGAATCAATTCATTAAAACCAGAAGGATTTTTCTCCGAATAAATCTTGATTGTTTCTTCCTCAACATTTTCAGAATCCTTAATTTCAAATTCTAACTCAACTTCTTTTGTTTTCAAGTCATGGGTGTTCCTTAACATAAAGTACGAATTTTTTTGTTTTACAAATTCCTCTATTTGCACAAATTTAATGTCTGAATTTTTCCCCTTTTCCAATTCCCCTTTTAATCTCAAAAGAACGATTTTATTTTCTAAATCTTTTTTATTCAGTTCAGAAATTATCTGCTCTGTTGCCAAAAGTGCATTTTTAATGTGAATTTCAAAGGATACAATCTCTTTAATTTTTAATTCTATTTTTTGCAAATGATTTTCTGCTTCAGTGTCAACAATATAAAAACTTCCGTGTTCTAAATCTTCGAGTTCCTGAAAATTGTTAGGAAATACCGGACCAGGGTAAACAAAATTTTTGTATTGGAAATCCATGTGCAAGTGCCCTAAAGCATAATAATCTGCATGCGGGAGCAAGTCTGTTTCTATAGCATCTATCGGAAGTGTGCCTTTTGCCTTGTCAATTGTTGTGTGCAGCATAAAAATTTTAAACATTCCCGGAGAGTCATTTAACTTTATTTTCCTCAGGTCTTGAACTTCTAAACTTGATTTCTTTCCAGGATAACCATAAATCGCGACACCTTTATGAAGCACAGGGTTTAACAAAATTAAATTATCTTTTTCTTCAAAATCTGTTACATTCCTGCAAAATCCTGCCTTCTCTAAAACATCTAAAAAAGTTTTTCCAGAAACAGAGTAATCATGAGAACCGGCAATTATAAAGCAAGGAATTTTGGCTTTTTTGAGTTTCCTGAATTCAGCAAAAGTTTCTTTAAGAATTTCAATTGAAGGATAAGCTGAGTCAAATAAATCTCCTGCTATTAAAACAAAGTCTAATTTTTTATTTATGCAAATCTCAATTGTTTTTTGAAATGACCGGAAATTCAAATCCTGCAGTGGCTGTTGTTTCCATCCTCCAAGATGAACATCTGCGATGTGTGCAAATCTAACCATGATTAAAAGTTGGAGAAGGGATATATAAAGATTATTGGAGAGAAGTGTAAGGATTGGAGTTTTGCGTTAAAAATTAAGTTTATAATTCTTAATATGCGTTGTTTAACAATTGAGAATTTATCTTAAATAAAAAAGAGGAAGGAAGAATTTATAATCTGTAATATTTTTATTAAATTATGTTTACTAAATACAAAAAAAATCCAATCATTATTCCAGATTATAAAATAAGCTATGAAAAAGAGTGCGCATACAATCCTTGTGCGATTGTTCATCATAAAAAAATACATCTTATTTATAGGGCAGAAGGACAATACAGGGATTACATTTCCAGTCTTTGTTTAGCAACAAGTGAAGATGGATATAATTTTACTAAATATAAAAAAAATCCAATAATTAAACCTACAAAGACTGAAGAAAAAAGAGGGTGCGAAGACCCAAGAATAACAAAAATTAAAGATACATTTTATTTAACTTACACAGCATATAATGGACATGATATTTCGTTATCGCTGGCAACATCCAGAGACCTCATTCATTGGAAAAAACAAGGTATCATACTAAAAAACACGAAGTCAGGAGATATTTATCCAAAAAAGATTAATAATGAATATTTGATGTTTGTTGGTAAGGGAGATATATCTATTGCAAGATCTTCAGATTTAAAAAATTGGAAATTAGATAAAGAACATTTTTTATGCCCAAGAAAAAATTATTTTGACTCCAGATTGGTAGAAGTTGGACCCCCATTTATAGAACTTAAAGATAAATTGGTGATGATCTATAATTCATCAGATAAGTATATTAGATACTCTCCATCTTTTATTATATTGGACAAGAAAAATCCTCTAAAAATTTTATATAGGCATGATAAGCCAATGCTAAGTCCTAATAGCCAGTTTGAATTGTTTGGAAAAGTGAATAATGTAATTTTTGCAGAAGGGCTTGTTAAATTTAAGGGAAAATATTTTTTATACTATGGCGGGGCAGATAAATGTATTGGCGTGGCAACAGCTACTCAAAAAGAAATTGAAAAGAGTTTTCCTCCTGTAAGATGAACATCTGCAATATGGGCAAATCGTGTCATGAAAATTTTAGAAACAAGAAATATTTAAAGATGATTGTGATTAAGGGTATAAAAAATTAATTTGATGTGTGTTGGAAAGTATTGTTTTTAGATCCTATTGGAAGATTATCAATAGTTTATTATTGAGAATCTTATGTTAGACGAAATCTTATTGTTCTCTAAATAAAAAACAGGAAGCTTAAAAATTTGAAATAGTTTTCTTTATAAATAACGAGGTACCATCTAATTCATGGGAATAGTTACAGGATATTTAACAAATCCGAGTTTATCCAAAGTAGATCTTGGGGAAAAGATTGGAAAATTTGAAAGGTTAGGTCTTGAAATTAGATTATTTGATGAAGGATTAAGAAGGGGGAATACAATTGGTCCAAATGGAATTTTACTTTCTGGTAATGTTGATTTAAGTTCAACAGATATCATGAAAATAATGTATGGTTCAGAAATGCCTAAAAATATAAAAGGTTTGACTTATGATGTTTCATCATCAGAAGGAGGGGAGGATTTTGACGTTAGAAGATTAATTTTTGGAAATTTTGATTCTTATTTTGTTTTAAGGGTTAATATTGAAGAGAATAAAAGCAGAGTTTTAGATTTTAATAAAGATTATTTAGAAAAACAAGAAGATATTGGTTTTAGATATGTTGAGCCAGGATATGTTGCTTATGAATACTTAGTCAATGGCGATGATTTTAATTTAAGATTCAAACAGGCTAAACAGGTTTTATTAAAAGAAAGATTAAAATTAAATAAAAAAGAAACAACAATTATTCATAATTTGTTACAAAATTAAAGGAAAACATTTCAAATAATTAAAAAGCCCCTCTTAATTAATACCAATTATGAGGAAAATCCTGCAAGGATTTTGCCCAAATTTCTTCCACTTCGTTCCAGAAACTTCTCTAAATCCTGATGTTAAATGAAATAATATTTTAGTGTGCTAAATGCAAATATTTAATAATATAAAATAATTGTAATAAGATATGAAAGTTGTTTTATACATGGCAATAACTGCAAATGGATATATTGCTAAAGAAAATAATGAAACTCCTTGGTCTGATGAAGAATGGGAAAGTTTTTCTACAAAAGTTAAAGAGATTAAAAATATTGTAATAGGTAGAAAAACTTTCGAGATTATGGAAAAAGGAGGGGAGTTTCAAAAAATAGACAATCCATTCACAGTTATAGTTTCTAATAAAAAAGAAAATAATTCAAATTTTGTAAATTCTCCTGAACAAGCAATTGATTTGTTAAAAGAAAAAGGTTTTTCTGAAGTTCTTGTTGCAGGAGGAGGAATATTAAACTCATCATTTATGCAAAAAGGTTTAGTCGATGAAATTTATTTAGATATTGAACCTTTTTTGTTTGGAAAAGGAATTAAACTTTTTGCAGATAATGACTTCGAAACAAAATTAGAATTATTAGAAACAAAACAACTTTCAAAAAATACAATACAATTACATTATAAGATTCTTAAGTAACGCACACTAAAATATTACTCTGCGGTTTGCTTTCAGCAAATCCTCGGGGACGCTGCACTTTCGTCGCTATCGCTCCTCACCCTCATATAACAAGGGATAAAAGGAAAAATGCTCAGCTCGCATTTTACCCAAATTTCTTCCACTTCGTTCCAGAAACTTCTCATAATCGTGAATGTTATCCCTTCTCAAAACCATTCTCTCCAACATACTCATTTATCACTTTCAAAAAAACATCTCCAAAACTTTTTAATTTTGTTTCTCCAACTCCATTAATTTTTAAGAAACTTTCTTTGTTACACGGAAAATAATATGCCATCTCCTGAAGCGAGGCATTACCAAAAATAACAAAAGCAGGCACGTTCCTTTCATCAGCTATTTTCTTTCTTAATTCTTTCAACTTCCTGAATAATATTCTGTCGTAATCTAAATCTTCTTTAATTTTTTTCGTGATTATTTTTTCTTCCTCTTTTGGTTTTTGAATTTCTATCTTAACTGGAGTTTGCAAAAATTCTCTTGCTTTGAATGTAAGTGAAAGTGTTGGATAATCTCCTTCACTCTTTTTAATAAAATCCAGATTAATTAAAGATAAAATAATTTCTTTTAATTCATCATCTGAAAAATCCTTTTCAATTCCAAAAACAAAGAATTTCTTATGCCAGTCTTTCACGCTTTCTTTTCCTTTTAAAACTTTAATTATGTAATTTGTTCCAAAAAAACCTCCTGTTAAATCAATGCAGGAAAAAATGTTTTGTGCAATTTTTGTGGCATTAAAAAGTTCTTTTTTGGTTAAGCAAATATCACATGCATTGCATTTTTCATTTGAACATTCTTCTCCAAAATAATTAAGAATATATTTTCTCCTGCAACTTAATGATTCAGCATAATCAATTATCTCTCTTAACTTTCCTTTTTGATACTCGCGGGTTTTCTCATTTTCAATTTGATTAATAAAAAAGTCATGTTTTCTTTTGTCCCTTGCTGCATAAAACATTACACAATCGCTTTTTAGTCCGTCTCTGCCTGCTCTTCCAATTTCCTGATAATATCCTTCAATGGTTTTTGGAAATGTGCAATGAATCACCATCCTTACATTGGATTTATCAATTCCCATTCCAAAAGCAATAGTCGCAGCAATAATTTGCACTTCATCTTTTATGAACAACTCCTGATTTTTTTTCCTTGTTTCATCATTTAATCCTGCATGATAAAAAACAGCCTTATACCCTCTTTCAATTAAATCGCCTGCCATCTTCTCTGTTTCTTTGCGTGAAAAACAATAAATTATTATCTGTTCATTCTCATGTTTTTTTATTAACTCTAAAATTTTATCAAATGAGTTCTTTTTTTTCATGACAAGAAGATTAAGATTCTCCCTGTTGCAACTTGAAATAAAAATTTTCGGATTCTTTAAAGAAAGCTGGTTTATTATATCTTCTCTGACTTTTTTTGTTGCCGTGGCTGTTAAAGCCACCATAGGAACTTTTGGGAACATTATTCTTAAATTTTTTAAACTTCTATAATCCGGGCGGAACTCATGCCCCCATTCAGAAATGCAATGAGCTTCATCAACTGCAATTAAACTTAAATCAAGCGTCTTTAAAAATTTCTTAAAGCTGTCTTGCGCCAATCTTTCCGGAGCAACATAAAGAATCTTTGTTTCTCCTTGGTAAATCCTATATTGAATATCTATAATGTCTGTATATGACAAAGACGAATTAATGAACTCTGCGGAAATTCCATTTGCTTTGAGGCTGTCAACCTGATCTTTCATGAGTGCAATGAGCGGAGAAATAATTAAAGTCAGCCCATTAAATTTTAATGCGGGAAATTGATAGCAAAGCGATTTTCCTCCTCCTGTAGGCATGAGAATAAAAGTGTCTTGGTTTTGCAAAATACTATTTATTATATCTAATTGCATTGGTCTAAATTCTTCATAACCAAAATAAGCTTTAAGGAGATTTTTCATTTTCATTAAAAAATTTCCAGTGTTTAAAAAGATATAAGTTGATTGTGATTAAAGAAAATTATTTTTATTTCTTTATTTTAGAATATAAGATTATTGCAGGAATTAAAATAAATGAAGCAAGAAAAATAGTATTTTGAGGACCGATTTTGTCTGCACTAAATCCTGCTAAAGGGGCGGCAATAATTATCGATACTGAAGCCATCATACTATCAAAAGAACTTATTGTTGCTCTCATTTTTCCAGGAACAAATTTTTGGAAATACATTAATCTTACTGGGCTATAAAAGTCATACATTGACATATATAATATGGAAAGGATCAAAGCAAAAATTAAAGTGTTAATAAATCCTGTTGCAAATAAAAATAATGCCATTAAAGATAAAACAGTAAAAAGATAATTTTTATGACCTCCAAGTTTTGTAATTAACGATTTCGAAAAATAAGGGATAAAAATTCCAACAAACATGAGTGCTGAATAAAAGTAACCAAACCAATATTCTTGTAATCCTAAATCTTGAAGGAAAGGGAACCATGTTAGTTCCCCTGCAAAATTATTTACAAACACCATAACTATTGAAATTAATATTAAAGAAAAAATAGTTTGGTGTTTTAAAGAATAATTTACTGACTTTTTAGTATGTAAAAATAATTTTTTTGCGTGTTTTTTTAGGTGTTGCTTTTTTCTTACAAAGTGTTCTTTTCCAAATAAAAGAATTATTGAAGTTAAAATCATTGCCCCTCCTGTTACAAGCCAGATTATTTCAAGACCAAAATTTTTAACAAGTAATGCCCCAATAATTCCTGAAACTAAAAGAGCCATATTAATGAAACTATGTCGTTTAGTGAAAAACTCATGAATTAAACTTTTTCTTTTTTTATGTTTAAGTAAATCAATTATCCATGCTTCACCTGCTCCAGACATTAGTGTGCCAAAAGCACCCCAAAGAAAAAATAAAACTAAGATTAAATAAAAATCATGAATGAAAAATATAGAAAGTACTGCTATTCCTGAAAGAAATGCCCCTAAAATAACTGAAAATTTTCTTCCATAAACATCTGCAATAGCTCCTGTTGGAATTTCAAATAATACCATTGCTAATGCTGAAGCAGATGCAAAGAAACCAATTTGAGTTAAGGAAAGACCAATCCCTCTAAAATAAAGAATAGAAAAAGCTGGAATAATAAAAAGCATGGAAATTATTAATGCATCAAAATAAAAAGGCCATAATAATTTAAGTTCATCTTTTTTAAAAAATTTCATCTTAATCCTCTCCCTCATTAAAAAATCAACACATTTAAATATATATTGAATTTATTAAAAAAATGAGGTATAACATTCTTTTTGGGGGTGAAGCAGGTCAAGGTCCAAATATTCTTACACATATCTTGGGGGAAGCACTTGTGAATCAGGGTTATTATGTTTTTTATGCTCGGGATTACCAGTCATTGATAAGAAGAGGGCATAATTTTAATGTTTTAACTTTTTCAGATAAACCTATAAACAGTAATGATGGCCAGATAGATATTTTAGTTGCACTTGATGAAAACACTAAAAAGATTCATAAAAAAGATTTAATAAAAAAAGGGATAATTTTAGATGGTAAACATGAGAACATGTATTCTGCCGGAAGATTATTTAAGATTCTTGGATTAGATTTTAAAATACTTGAGAATAAATTTAAAACACTTAAGCGGAGATTTGAGGAAAATATGAAAGAGGCAAAAGAAGGATATGCAAACGCAGAAAAGAAATTTGATTTGTCGCCAACTTCAAAGAACCAAAATTATTTTGCAAACGGAAGCCAGGCAGTTGCCCAGGGGGCAATAAAGTCCGGACTTGATTTTTATTATGCTTACCCCATGACTCCTGCCACCCCTGTTTTTATTGAGCTGGCAAAACAGCAAACCAAAAATAAATTTTACACTTTTGAATTAGAAAACGAGGTCGCTGTAATCAATGCTGCTGTTGGCAGTTCTATTACCGGAGCAAAAACAATGGTTGGGACTTCAGGCGGAGGATTTGATCTTATGACAGAAACATTCAGTTTAATAGGCATCGCAAATATCCCAATGGTAATCTACTTGGCACAAAGACACGGACCTGCAACAGGGGCAGCAACTTACACTGGTCAGGAAGACCTGAACACAGCAAGACACTCGGGACATGGCGAATTTCCAAAACTTGTTGTAGCAGGAGGCGACCCAACAGAACTAGAAGAATTGACAAGTCAGGCATTTTATTTTTCACAAAAATACAAAATACCTTCAATAATATTAAGTGACAAACATTTAGCTGAAAGTGCATACACCTCAACAACTAAGGCCAAAATAACACCTTCACTAAAATCAACTAAATTAGCAAAATATAATAGCAAGGATACAGACAAAAATCAAAGTGCTACATCAAGAGCAGACATGATAAAAGCAAATGTGGAAAAGAGGTTGCAAAAAACTATTGAAATAATAAAAGAAGCAAAGAAATTTAATATGTACAAAGTTTACGGCAACAAAAATTCAAACAATGTAATTGTAAGTTGGGGCTCTCCGAAAGGGGCGATTCTTGATGCAATGAAGGGAATCACACCTTGCTCATCAAAGATGAGCGATGATTTAAAAAAATCATCTAAAGGGGCAATTCTTGATGCTACAAAAGATTTAGATTGTAAGTTTGTCCAAATACTTTACATTGAACCTTTCCCAACAGAAATAAAAAAAGAACTAAAAGGAAAAAACTTAATCTTAATTGAGAATAATGCAACAGCACAATTAGGAAGTTTGATTGCTGAGAAAACCGGAATTTTTATTGAGAATAAAAATAAAATTTTAAGATATGACGGAAGACCGTTTTTATGTGATGAGTTGAAAAAAGAAATTGTCAGGAGGTTGGGATGAAAATAAGAAAAGCTACAAAGAAAGATATGGAGAAATTACTTGAAATTGGAAAATCAATAAAAGAATTTAAAGTTGATAAAAAAGAAAATGTTTTTTGGTCAAAGAAACAATTATTAAATTGGGTTAAATCAAAAAAAGATATTATTTTAATTGCTGCAGAAAATAAACAAATTGTTGGATTTATTATGTTTGCTCACCATGTGCCTACTGGAAAAGTTATTCTTGAAAATGTGTGGGTTAACCAAGGATTAAGAAGGAAAAATATTGCTGGAAAATTAATTAAAAAGGGTTTATCTCAATTAAAGAAAAAAGGAGCAGTTTATTTATGTGCTTCGGCAAAGATAAATAACTTCGCTTCAATTAAATTTTTAGAAAAGAATAAATTTATGAGAGGGTTTGATTTTTCATGGTTACACCGGAAAATATAAAATGGCAAAGAAAAAACAAATACAAACAAATGAATTTTTTGATATTAATAAATTTCCTGCGTCAGAGGGAATGCTGGTCTTTGGAATATCTATGAATCTAATTAGCAATTCTCAGAATGCAACAAGATGTTTTAATTATGTTAAAGAATTAGTAAAAAAAATGGAATACCCTTATATTGGTCTGACCTTTTTATATTCAGATAATCTTTACCTTTATCAAAAAGCAAATGCTGCAGAATTAAATAAAAAACACCAAAAATTAATTCTTGATCATAAAAACGGTTTTAAAAAAATACTTGATAAAAATAAGTGGTACATAAGAGATTCCTTTAGTTTTATTTCATGGAATCAGGCAATTCTTGAATCAAAGAATTTTACAAATTATCTTGGACAGATAAAAAAATTATATGCAAAAGATTCACAATTTCAAAAATATGTTAAAGAAGATATAAAAAATATGAATAGAAAAATTACAAAACTGAATATTTTATTCATCTTAGAAGAATTACTGATTTTTTATCTTGTATCTAAAGGAGAAATTAAATTTTCAAACAAATTTCTCAATGGTAAAGAGAAATGGGTTTTATGGTGTTATCCTGGCCCCCCTTTAAAATCAGAAATTTACTTATTCAAAAAAAATATTTTTCAACTCAAAAATACTAAAAATGTATATGAAAATTGTTATTATGATTTGAAGGCAAAGAAACTGTATGATTATAACAAAGTAAACTTAAGCTCCATAAAACTAAAATGACAAACTTATCAACTTCTGCTAAAATAACATGGTGTCCTAAATGTTATAATTTCCAGATACTTGAAGGTGTGAAAAAAGTTCTTGAAAGAAAAATTAAATCAGAAAAAGACAGGCAAAAATATGCAATTGTTTCTGGAATTGGTTGTCATGCAAAGATTTTTGATTATCTGAATTTAAATGGAATTAATACTTTGCATGGAAGAGTTTTGCCAATGTGTCTTGGAATGAAAATCGCGAGACCTGACCTGACAGTTATTGGTTTCTCCGGGGATGGAGATGCTTATGCAGAAGGCATGGAACATTTAATTCACACTGCAAGATATAATTCTAATTTCAAATACATTGTTCACAATAATCAGGTTTTTGCTTTAACAGTAGGACAGCCAACTCCAACAACTGAAATCGGATTTAAAGGCAAGACAATTCCTCAGGGAGTTAAACTCCCTCCGCTCAATCCAATAAAATTAATGCTTGCTTCTGGAGCAACTTTTGTTGCGAGAGTTTTTGCAGATTCTAAGCAAGTTGAGTATGTTTTAAAACAGGCATTAAAACACAAAGGATTTGCGTTTATTGAAGTTCTACAACCCTGTATTATTTTCCACCCTGATGCAGGTTACAAAGAAAAAACTTATTCATTAGAAAAAACAAAACATGACAAATCCAATTTTAGACAGGCATGGAAAAAAGCAGAAGAGTTTGATTATAACACAATAAAAAAAATTCCTGTAGGAATTTTTTATCAAACTAAAAAACCTGTTTTTGAAGAAGTTGTTAAGTAGAGAGTTGAAAGATAATAACTCCTAAGTAGTAACTGATAGAAAGATTTAAATAGAACTAATTCTTTAGTAGAATATGAAAACAAAAGTTATTGCATTAGATGTATATGGAACTATGCTCTCTACAATTGGGGAAGGATTACCCAAAAGAAAGGGATTAAGTTCATTATTAAAAAGGCTTAAAGAAGGAAGATTAACTTTGTGTACTTGTTCAGATGCCAATACTTATAATGTAAAAAAGGACTTGTCAGAATCAGGGGTAGATTTAAAATATTTTGATAAGTATTTTAAAATGCCAAGGCAACAAGGAGATTTTACTAAACAACCTAAAAATTTCAACCCCATATTAAAACACTATGATTTAACTCCAAAAGAATTATTAATTATAGGCGACAGAAAAGAAAGAGATATTATTCCTGCTCAAAAATTAGGATGCAAAGCAATTCTTGTTCCAGAATATTATGGAAAAAATGACAATAATTTTAATATAAATAATATTAAGGTCTTTTAAAATGAAAATTATCTTTATCAGAGGAGTTCCTGGCACAGGCAAAACAATTGTTGCTAAATCTATTAAAGAAAGCTTACCAAATTCTGAAATTATTTGTGTGGATGATTTTAAAATTAAAGCAATGAAAAAAGGCACGGGTATTGATGAATCACGAAAAATTGCTTATAAACAAACCTTGAAAAAATTAAATTTATTTCACAAACAAAATAAAAATTATATTATATTAGAAGAACTAATCTGCGATAGAAATTTCTTAGAAAATTTAATTGAATTTTTAAACAAAACAAAATCTCATGCTTATTGGTTTAGACTTATGAGACCAATTAAAAAACTTTTAGAAATAGAATCTAACAGAAATAGAAAAATCAAAAACACCCAGGAAGATTTATTTAAACTAAAACAAGACATAGAATCTCTTAAAATCAAAGATGAATATTTAATTAAAAATGATGATTTGGCTTTGACTATTAAAAAAATTTTGGATATTGTCTGTTAAGTACTAAATAAATAACCTGTTCAAAAAATTCATTACATCTGATTTAAATATAAAAATACTTGCTAAAGTTCCAAGTAAAATAATTAAAATAAATATGAAAAGAAAAAGAACCAGTTTTTGTTTGAGTTTAGTTGGCTCTTGCCCATAGCCTGAAACTTTTTGAATTGTTTTAACTGGTTGTAATATTTGTTTTTTTGGTTGCGGGATAAATTTTTTATGTTGAGCTGGTTGTGTCTGCTGAGGTCTCTGTATTTGCAACAAAGTTCTTGCAGCATTTTCAATATTTTCTTTTTTATAACCCGCATTATGAAAACTTATCATAGATTGTTTAAGAGATTCTCCTTTAGATATGGCTAATTTTAATCCCCCTAAAATATCTTGTTTTATCATAAACAATTAAAGAATGTTTGATTTAAAAAATGTTTGGAGGAGATTAAGATTGTTGTTATAACTGATTATATAAATTCTTATAAAGTCTCAAAAAAAGCTTTATTATGGAAAAAATATGTCATATCTATAAACATATACATTTTGAATACATAAATCCTAAAGCCCTTGAACAAAATTTATATGCTGTTGTAAAGATTTCAAAAGTTAAAAAAGATAAAGGAAGACATAGGTTTAAATTTGAACAGCTTTGTTTGCATGGCAGCCATATTAAACGAATATTTCTTAAAAACCCTGAAATGAAATCAGCAATAAATTTTACAAAACCAAATGAAATACCCAGTTATGAATCATATGTTGATAGTGTAAAAACTCCTGTAGAGATAGTTAGAAGAGACTTAAATCTGCATGAAATAGATTATGTTTTAGATGTTTTGCGAGGAATATAATCTCACAACTTCAACTTCTGCCCATCCTGCATTAAATGACATTCTTTTCCAGCTCTGTATCCCATTTCTCTTGCAAGTTCAATCATTGGTGTGAGTTGTTGCGTTGAACCATGAGCAGGAATTATGTGTTCAGGATTTATTATAGAAAGTAAATCTCTTAAATCTTCTCTTCCTCCATGACCAGAAACATGCACTTCGTCAAATAATCTTACTCCGGACTTTTTAAAACGTTTGTCCATGTGCCCTTTGTTTGCTTCATTTACCGGCGTGGGAATTGTTTTTGAAGAGAATATAATATTATCATTTGACTTAAATTCAAAAGCCAGTTTCCTTCTTGCAAGTCTGTCTAAGATACTCCCTGGTTCGCCCTGATGACCTGTGCAAATAACCAAAGCATTTTCCCGGTTTTTATTTACTTTTTTTAAAATTGATTCTACCTGCTTTTTATAACTTCCAATAAAAATATCTTTGTAAAAAGGGCACATTCCAACCTCTTTGGCAGCTGAAATATATTTATTCATACTTCTTCCAAGAACATAGATTTTTCGGTTTAATTTTTTTCCAAAATCAACAATGCTTTTTAATCTGGCAATATGCGATGAAAATGTTGCCACAAAAATTGCTGACCGCTCATTTTTTACTGTCATTAAAACTTCTTCGAGCAAAACCCTTGCCACTTTCTCGCTTGGGGTTTTTCTTTCTGAACCAGAATAAAGCGAATCAACTATCAAAGCTTTGACGCCTTGTTTTGCAATTCTTTTCAGAGCAGTATAATTTGGAGGCAATCCAAGAACAGGGGTATTGTCAAGTTTGAAATCATTTGCATAAAGCACAACTCCCTCGGGCGTGTGCAATGCAATCATTGATGTCTGGATAGTAGAATGTGTTATGTTAATAAATTCAGCCTCATAATTTCTTTTTTTCCCTTTAATCATAAAAGAAGAATTAGGATTTACTGTCTTTATTTGATTCGGTATTTTTATTTTATCGTCCTGCATAATTTTTTTCAGGACAGTTGTTGTGAAAGGTGTCCCTACAACAGGAGCATTATATCTGTATCCTAAATAAGGAACTGCTCCAACATGGTCTAAGTGCGCGTGCCCCAAAAGTATTGCTCTAACTTTATTTCTTAAGCCAAGTTTATCAAGAAGCAAATCATCAGGCAATGCACCAATACTTCTTAATTTTTTTTCAGAATAAGTCTGGGGTTGATTTTCTTCTTCCTGAAGCTCAATAACCGCAGGCAAATAAATCCCAGCGTCAAACATAACTGCATCGTCGCCTGTCTGCACAACAGTCATATTTTTCCCGACTTCATTAAATCCTCCAATTGTATGAATTTCCATTTTCTCTTTTACAATTATTA
The DNA here is from genome assembly GCA_030611805.1 of Nanobdellota archaeon. Lineage (GTDB taxonomy): Archaea > Nanobdellota > Nanobdellia > Pacearchaeales > GW2011-AR1 > JAUWPB01. The sequence goes on from JAUWPB010000003.1 coordinate 51,057, forward strand.
GCATTCTTAGTTTAAAAATGTTTTAGAAAGGTTTTTATGTTTATTTTTAATGTAATTATTATGAAAACGAAAAAAGGTGCCAGAAAAATATTTTATATAATAATTGCTTTATTATTTTTGGGCGTTTTAATTTATCTCATTCTTCAAAATAAAGAAGCTGAAGGAGAATGCTCTCTTGATGAAGATTGTGTTCCTGCGTCATGTTGTCATCCTGATTCTTGCGTGCCTAAATCCCAAACACCTGATTGTTCTAATATGTTTTGCACAATGGAATGTAAACCTGAAACAATGGATTGCGGTCAGGGAGAATGCAAATGTATCAAAGGAAAATGCGAGGCAATTATGAAATGAGGAAAATACTTTTTGCAGTAGGAATATTTCTTATTTTGATTACAGGGATTTTTTTTGTTAGTTCTGAGGTAAGCAAAGTTAAAGTAAGTGAAGAAGTAGATGATAATTTAAAAAATAAAAATGAAGTCAGAGTTATTGTGAAGATAAAAGAACCTTCAAGTGAAAAAGGTTTTTTATTTAAAATTCAAAAAACTGCTTCTGAAATAAAATCAGAAAAACAAGAGATTAAAGAAAATATAATTAATGAAATTGGGAAAGAAAATGTTAAGCATGTTTTTGATGAATCATTATCTGCAATTATTTCACTAGAGGAATTAAATAAATTAAAGGTAAATAATTATGTAAATGAAATAAAATTAGAGGGAACAAAACATATTTTTTTGCAGGATTCTGTTCCGTTAGTAAATGCGAGTGTAACCTGGCCAGTGCAAATTAATGACTTCAATATTACAGGAACTGGCGAAACTGTTTGCATTATTGATACTGGAATTTATTATAATCATTCTGACTTTGGAAACTGTTATGGTTATAACAATGCTTCTTCGCCTTGTAAAATTATTGGAGGATGGGATTATTGTGCAGATAATGTTACTTGTACTTCAGAAGATAATGATCCTATAGATGTTAATGGACATGGAACTCATGTTGCAGGAATTGTCGGAGCAAACGGTTCAATAAAAGGAGTGGCCCCAGATGTAAAAATAATAATGATTAAAGCAGGAAATTCTTCTGGTACTTTTTGGAACAGTGATATAAGAGCTGGAATTGATTGGTGTGTGGATAATTCTTCTAAGTTTAATATTTCTGTGATAAGTATGAGTCTAGGTGGAGGATTACATTCAAGTTATTGTGATGGGGTGTATGCTGACTTAACTTTAGCAATTAACAATGCTGTTGCTAAAAATATTTCTGTTGTTGTTGCTACTGGGAATAGTGGGAGTACAACTCAAATCGGTTCTCCGGCATGTATTCAAAATGCAACTTCTGTTGGAGCCACAACAAAATTAGATGTTATTGCCGATTATAGCAATAGAAATAACATTACTGACTTATTTGCCCCAGGAGGAACTTTGGGAGAATCTGGAAATTGTTCTCCCGGCAGTATGGATTCAGAAAGAATTTGCTCAACATATAATGACGGAAATTACATCTCTTTCTCAGGAACATCCATGGCAACTCCTCATGTTGCAGGAGCAATTGCTTTAATAAATCAATTCTTAAAACTTACCGGGCAAACTAAAACCCCTCAGGAAATTGAATCTGTTTTAAATTCAACTGGAAAAATAATTAATGACTCGGGAGGTTCTGGCTTAAACTTCTCAAGAATTGATATTTATTCTGCAATTTTATTATTAGATGAAACAGCCCCGAATGTAACTTTATCTTCTCCTGCCGACACTATAACAACTAATACAATGAATCAAACTTTCTCCTGTAATGCAACTGATGAATTAGGGTTGGAAAACATAACTTTTTATTTGTGGAACTCAACGGGAATTTATAATCAAACAACAACAGATGTTTCAGGGACTTTTAATGAAACGTCTATCAATATTACAAATCTTGCTTATGATAATTATAAATGGAATTGTTTGGCTTATGACCAAAATGGAAACTCAGCTTTTGCAGATTCTAATTTTAGTTTGTACATTGGAAATGTGAGTGTCACTTTAAACACTCCTTCAAATAATACTTTTACAAACCAGAATCAAACTTTCACTTGCTCAGCTGAATCAAACACTGAAACAGGACTTACAAACATGACTTTTTACTTGTGGAATTCCTCACAAAGTTTGCTTTACAATTTATCTAAAAATATTTCAGGGGTTTCTAATTCAACAACTTTTCAGTATAATTTTACAAATGAAACAGATTACTATTGGAATTGCCAAGCATATAACAATGTCTCTCAATCCACTTTTGCCGAAGAGAATTATACAATAACTTACGATATAACAAAACCAAATCTAACTTCTGTAAGTCCTTTTCCTGGTGATGCAACATCAAATTCTGTTTCAAGAACTTTCTATTATAATATTTCAGATAATTTTAATATTGCAAATTGCAGTTTAATTGTGAATAATAATATTCAGTTAACAAATTATTCTATAACGAATTTCTCTCTAACACAAAATTTTACAAAAAGTTTTACCTCTGGAACTTATAACTGGAAAATAAATTGCACTGACAAAGCAGGAAATCAAAATAGTTCTATTCAAAAAAGTTTTACAATAACGGCTATAATAATCACGCCAAGTGGAGGAAGCGGGAGTTCAAGTTCAATATCACGAATTTACACCCCGACATCTGAACAAACTTCAGGAGGATATTCAAAAGAGTTGCAAAAAAATGACAAGATAAAATTTACTTTTTTTGAGGAAACAGCAGGACAACATGTTTTAACCTTAAATTGTATTGGAAAAGATTTTGTTAATATAACTATTCAAAGCAATCCAATAAAAATTGTTTTAGGGATAGGGCAAAGTGCAAAACTTAATTTAACATCTCCTGATTATTATAATTTGTATGTTAAATTAGAAAGTATTATGAATCAAAAAGCAAAAATTACAATCCAGACAATTCATGAGGAAATCCCAAAGCCACCAGAGATAACAGGAAAAGCAATTGATGAAGAAGACAATGAGACAGACCAGGAAGATATTGAAAAAAAGAGAACATTCTTAAATCTTGAGGTAAAAAAACTTAAAAAAATCATTTATATTTTCATACCAATATTTATAATTGTAATTATCATTATTTTATTGAAAAAACTGAAAAATAAAGAAACAAAAAATGAAACCATTAAAACCAAGTCAAAGAGAAAATAAAAGATATTTGTTGGTTCAAGGAAAAAATCTTAAAACAAATATTGAAAAAGCGATTTTAGATTTTATTGGAGTTTTGGGAATGTCTAAAGTTGGACTGGGCTGGATTAAAACAAAATACCCTCAAAAGCACAAGAAAGATTCTGTTATTATTTGTGTAAATCGTGAGATGTTGGATTCTGTGAGGGCTTCATTGTGTGTCTGGCCTGAGAAAATGAGTGTTGAGAAAGTTAGCGGGACTTTGAAGGGGTTAGGGAGGAAATAGTATTAATTTGATAGGGGTAACAAATAGAAAAGCTTATATAGTTTAAAGTGTATAATATATCTATATAAAATGAGAGATTATTCCACAGATTTAACATTTAATGCCTACGATAGCCAGGTTGGAAAGGCTAGCTTAGAATCAACTTTAGCATTAGTTAATAACACGAATTCTTCTGATGAAAAGGCAACTAAAGATGTAACAAAATTCTTAGGAGTATATAATATTGATTTTCACTCTGAAGACAAAGATGTCCCAAGGGAACTTCCTGCATTATATGAGGAGATAGATAATGGGCGAACACAACTTACTATTTACTCTCCAAGAGATGGACATATAAAAGATGTTACTGAAAATTTAAAAGCTCCAAAAGAATTACGGGAACCAATTGTTCCAATGGGGAAGGATAATGATTGGATGTATTTTTCTTCTGCACAAACAAACTATGCTGTAAACATTCAATAAAATAATTTTTCAATAAAAAACCCTAAACACTAACAACCATCTGCGGACTTGGTAATTTTGCTGTGTTTTCCTGAATTATTATTGGAGTTTTTTCTATGATTTTATTTCTGATATTTATTTTATAAAAAAGTCTTATTTCAATTACTCCCTGATTTATTTTTGATTTAAATTTCCATTTAGGTATTGTTCTTAAATTGTGTTTAGAAATGCCTAAAAATTCAGAAGCATTGAATATTTGAATTCCTGTAATAAACTGCTCTTTATCAACATCAATAACCATGTTATAAAATTCCAATGAAAAATCATAATCTCTATTTTTTAATTTAAAAAACAAAATATCATTTACAAAATCATAATCCATTTCTCCTTCTGCTTCTAAATGCCTTTGTTTTATACTTTTGGTATTTGCCATTGTTCAATATAATAAAATGTAACTATATTAATCTTTTGGGGTTTCATCCCCAATATTATTTTAAGATTCTTATTTTTATATTTATAAAAAACTGCGTAGTTCTTATTATGCTGAATTCCAACTAAAAATGGCTTTTCATCAAATAAAATTCTCTTTAATTCCTCGCATGTAAATATTTCTCTTTGTTTCTGGCTTAATCTAAAAAATGTATGGTCTGTACATTCTATTTGTTCTTTTTCATATTCTTTAATGAACTTAACAAACTCATTTATATTAACTCTTTTTTTTATTTTTGTATTCTGGAACATATAATAATTACAGATCAAGATTTTAATAATGTTTTGAAAAATTAACTTTACAAATCCAAAAAATTCGCCCAACCCGAAAACCTTAAAAAGAGTTATTTCTTAAAATTTTGGTAAGAGAAAAAAAACAAATAGTTAATTTATTATAAAATTCTCTAAAATTAAAATGGATATGCCAATAGATATGCAACATCAGGCAATGGGCTATGACCGGACTGCGACAATGTTCTCGCCGGAAGGTTCTTTGCTTCAGGTAGAATATGCTGAAAAAGCCGTGAGACGGGGAAGTGCCAGTATAGGAATGGTCTGCACCGACGGAGTTTTTATAATCGCTGATAAAAGAGTGGATGACCCATTAATAGTTTTGAAATCTGCAAATAAGATACACGAAATTGATTCACACATTATGACAAGTGTGGCAGGAATTCTTTCTGATGCAAGAGTGCTAATTGAAAGGTCTCAAGTTGCAGCCCAACAGCACAGAATAACTTATGATTCTCCAATAGAACCAGAATTAATAATCAAAGACATCTCAAATATGAAGCAACAATTCACACAATATGGCGGGGCAAGACCTTTTGGTGTTTCACTAATGGTTGCAGGGATTAACAGAAAAAAACCAGAGCTTTACACAAGCGATATAACTGGAAATTATTTTTCGTATTATGTAAATGCCATTGGAGAAAATGATGAAAAATTAAAGGACAACTTAAGGGAAAAGTATAAACAAGATTTAACAATCAAAAAAGGCGTTAAACTTGCATTAGATATTTTTGAAAAAGTTCAGGAAAAAAAATTCAACTTGGGAAGACTTGAACTGGTTTACATTGATAAAAAAGAAGCAAAGTTAAAAAGATTAGAAGCTGAAAAAATTAAGGAGTTTATAAAATGAGAAACACCTTAGCAAGAATAAAACAAGCAGGGAAAAATTTTGAAATAATGGTGGATTTAGATGAAGCTCTAAAGTTTAAGAAAGCCGAGGTTTCTTCAATAGAAGCTGAAACAGACAAGATTTTCACTGACTTAAAACAAGGGAAGGTTGCATCAAGTTCTGATTTGCAGGAGGCTTTTGGAACAACTGATGTTCAGACAATAGTTGAAAAAATAATTAAAGACGGAGAAGTCCAATTAACTCAGGAACACAGGGACGAAGAAAAAGACAAAAAGTTAAAACAGGTTGTTGAGTTTTTAGTTACTAACGCTATTGACCCTCAAACAGGAAACCCACACACAGGAGAGAGAATTAAAAATGCTTTAGAACAAAGCCATGTTAATATAAAGAATGTGCCGATAGAAAATCAGATTAAAGATATTCTTGAAGAAGTAAGCAAAATTATTCCAATAAAAATTGAGACAAAAAAAGTCAAGATAACTGTTCCTGCAATACACACTGGAAAAGTTTATGGAATAATTAATCAATATAAAGAACAGGAAAAATGGCTTGACGACGGAAGTTTGGAAGTTGTAGTTAGTGTTCCTGCAGGAATAATTATTGATTTTTATGATAAATTAAATTCGGTGACTCATGGTTCAGCTTTGACTGAAGAGATAAAGGGAGATGCAGAATAAAATAAATAACCCCGCCCTAAAGGGCGAGGTATCAAGGTAAAAAAAAATGTTAAAACTATTGAACCCAAGGTTGAGAAGAAGTAATGTAGTGAGCAACAGCTTCAGTGGTTGTGTTGCCGACGCTTCTAAAGAATTTTCCA
>JAUWPB010000014.1 GCA_030611805.1 Nanobdellota archaeon
AAAAAGAAAGTATGGAAGTTGTATTCTTAGCAAATCTTTTGCAACCCAGAAAAAAGAATTGTTGTTTAGAATAATTGCTTATAATATTGACAGGAAAATAATTCTATCTGCTTTGGTGATTATAGGAATTCACCAAAGCCCTAAATGCTGTGACAACTTTAAATGACCATATTATATGGAAGTTATGTAAAAGTGATAGGGGCCAAATACACCTTTAATAGATGCAGAGCCTTATTATGGGCTATACAAGGCAGACCAAGATATGAAAATATAAACAGATTACATTTTATGCCAAGTAAAGCAAGTCTTTGGTTTGAGGTACAGTGATTTCATTTGATAAATCTGTTGGAATCAATTCACTAATGAATCTTGGGGATATTGTGAGAGATATATGGTTTGCACCAGTAGTTAGAAAATGGGATGAAGGGTGGGATATTGTTTTTGATAGAAGTAGAGATATTCAACCCGAAAAACCTGTAGAGGTTTATAATTATGCGGATTATCAAAAATATCCTGTAATAAAGGGTGAAACAAGTAAACAAATTTTTTGTAATGATACATTAAAAAGTATCCATTAAAATCTTTTCATAAAAAGATATCCAATCCATTTTAATAAACCTCTCTCCACTTCTCAGGCAACTTCCCACTTCTTGCTAATGCACCAACTATGTCTCTTATCATTTCTTTAGTTGCTTCTCTTGCAGCTTCGGCAAATCTTTCAGGATCTCCATATTTTTCATGTGCAAAAATTATTCCTCTTGAAGAATTAACAACTGCTCCATATCCATCTTTATTAAAACAAGGAACAACACCCTCGCCACCTCCACCCTGAGCCCCATAACCTGGAACAAGAAAAAAAGAGTTTGGCATGAGTTTTCTCAAAGTCTCTGCCTGCTCTGGATAAGTTGCTCCAACAACAGCCCCAATAGGAGAATACCCTCTTGCCCCTATAAATTGTTGAGCATATTTATTTACCTGCAATGCCACTAAATTATAAAGTTGAGTTTTATCATATACTTCAATTCCCTTGCTTATTAATTGTTCTCTCTCGTCGGGGTTTACTTCCACTAATCTATCCTGGAATTCACCTGAACTGGGGTTGCTTGTTTTAACTAAAATAAAAATCCCTTTGCCGTGCTCTTTACAAACTTCAAAAAAAGGATTTAATCCATCGCTTCCGAGATAAGGATTGACTGTTAAAAAATCTAAATCAAATGACGGCTTTTCTGATGAAGGGGTTTTGACAACTCCTAAATGCCCGTCTGCATAAGCCTGGGCTGTGCTCCCAATGTCATTTCTTTTTCCATCTTCAATCACAATTAATCCTTTTGACCGGGCATAATCCACAGTATCTTTAAACGCCTTTACGCCTTCAGGGCCGTATTTTTCATAAAATGCTATTTGAGGTTTAACGGCAGGAATTAAATCAGCGATGCTGTCTATAATTGCAAAATTAAATTTTCTAAATGCTTCAGCAACATCTTCAAATGAATCTCCATTTATCAGGTGCTTTGGTATTCTCTCTAAAACAGGATCAAGACCCACAACACAAGGATTTTTCTTTTCATCAATTTTTTCCAACAACTTATCAATAACGGTTTTTCTTAATCTTAATTCTTTAACACCATGTTTCATAAATTCACATTCTATTGATTTGACTATTTCTTCTTCTGGTTGTAATTTATTATAAATTATTGGTAAAAGCTCTAAAGAAGAACTCATATTATAAAATTTAAAACCTTCTTTTTCAACAGCTTCTTTCACACTCAGACCATCATCTCTTTTTTCCATCCTGTTTGTTAAACTTACCACGCCAATAATATCTGCTCCTGCTTCTTTCAAATTCCTAAGAGTTTCTATTAAAGAACCTCCTGTTGTTGTAACATCTTCAATAACAACAATTTTTCCTCTTGGCTCACCAACAAAATATCTGTCTTTTATATCGCCATGTTCTTTTGGTTTTCCTCTTCCCATTGGAAGCACATAACTCACTTCTCCAAAATCTGAAGATTGTTTAGCCCATTTGTGCTGAGTAATAATCCCTAATTTTGTTGCTCCTTCCGGAACCCCGTAAAAACAATCAGGCTGCAATCCTAAACTCTTAATAAATGCAATAACAAAATCACTTAACTTGTCCATTAAAAAAACATCATTTATTCTCCAATTAACATACCAATTTGTCATTCTTCCGGATTTTAATTTTATAGGTTGTTCAAAAAAACCAATCACTCCACTGTCTATAATAAACTGATTAAACTTCTCTTGATTGAAATCCATATATTTGATTAAGAAAATTTATTTAAATAGATTATTGGAGTAAAACATACATTTAAAAAAAATAATTCTTTTTCCCTAACATGCAAATAACTAATATTTTAATCGGAATCTTGGTTTTAGCTCTAGGTTTCCCGATTGGAAGCTATCTTGCTAAGAATACAAAAGAAGAATTAAAGTCAGGGCAAAAATGGTTTAAATTAATTGTTATTGTTGGTTTAATTGGAGGAGGAATTGGACTTGTTGTAGGGAATGATGTGATGTTGTTTAGTTTTTTCTTTATTGCCATTGTTACAAGCAGGGGTTTGAAGCATTAAAATGCATAGAGTATTAGAAAAAATTAAGGGAATGAATGAGGAAAAGTTAAGTAATTTTATTTTAGAGAAATATTCTAAAGTCTGTGGGGATTATGGAAAGAAAACTTTTAGAGAAAAAGTCCTTCCGATTGCACATAGAACATATAAAGAACCTCCTTTATTAGTTATGAAACTGTTTAGGGTAATTCAAGATGCAGGTAATTGTAAATTAAGTAAAATTGAAGAATATTTGTTAGATGTTGTTCAACGTTTAAATAGATAATCTAATAAACCAACTTTTTCTCTTATTTTTATGTTATATATAATAGGTCTGGGACTGAATGTTGACGGAATTTCAAAGTTCGGATTGCAAATTGTCAAAAGATGCAAAAAGATTTATCTTGAAAATTATACTGTGGAGTTTCCTTATTCAGTTGAACAGCTAAAAGAAGTTCTTGGTAAAAAAATTAATCTTGCGGACAGAGAGTTTGTTGAGAGTTTTGAAATTATTGATGAAGCATCAAGAACAGATGTGGCTTTGCTTGTTTATGGAAGCCCTTTGACAGCTACAACACATATTTCATTATTACAGGAGGCAAAAAAATCTAATGTGAGATATAAAATAATTTACAATGCTTCTATTTTCGACGCTGTTGCTGAAACCGGGTTGCAACTTTATAAATTTGGAAAAATAACAAGCATGCCAAAATGGGACAAAGAAAAAGATTTTACTCCGGATAGTTTTATGAAAGTTGTGCAGGAAAATCAATCATTGAGAGCACATAGTTTAATTCTTGTTGATATTGGGCTTGAATTTCCTGATGCTTTAACACAACTCAAGGAATCTGCAAAGAAATATAAAATAAAATTAAACAAGTTATTGGTTTGTAGCAGATTAGGAGCAAAGGGTTCTAAAATTTTTTATAGAAAGATTAGTGAATTAGAAGAATGGAGTGTTGTTAAGGTACCTTATTGTTTGATTATTCCGTCTAAGCTTCATTTTATTGAGAGAGAAGTTTTGGAAGAGTTGTAATTGATTATATTTAAAAAACAAGAAATCTTTATTATAAAATGTATAATTTTAAAGAAGTAGAAGAAGAAGCCAGAAAAATCTGGAAGAAACACAAAAAAGAAATAAGTAAGGCAGTGTTTGATATTCCAGGGAGGAAAGTTTTTTCATTTCTTGAAGGTCCTCCAACTGCAAATGCCCCTCCTGCTTTGCATCATATGGAAGCGAGAACTTACAAAGACCTTATCTGCAAGTTTAAGTTTATGCAGGGGTTTTCTGTTCCAAGAAAAGGTGGATGGGATTGCCATGGATTGCCTGTTGAAGTCCAGGTAGAAAGAAAATTAAAACTAAAATCAAAGAAAGATGTTTTTAAGTTTGGGATAGACGAATTCATAAAACAATGCAGGGATAGTGTTTTTTCAAATATTAAAGATTGGGAAATATCAACAGAAGAATTGGATTATTGGGTTGACCTCAAAAACCCTTATGTGACACTCCATAACGAGTATATAGAAAGTGTTTGGTGGAGTCTGAAAGAGATGTATAAAAAAGGATTCTTATATGAGGGTTATAAAGTTGTTCCTTTTTGTCCAAGATGCGGGACTCCTCTCTCGAGCCATGAAGTTGCATTGGGCTACAAAGATGTTAGAGAAGAATCTATTTATGTTGCATTTAAATTAAAGAATGGAAAGTATATTTTGGCATGGACAACCACACCCTGGACACTCCCTGGCAATGTGGCTTTAGCTGTTGGTAAAAATATTAAATATGTAGAAGTAAAATTAGATGACGGGGATAAATTAATTTTGGGAAAAGATAGATTAGATGTTTTGAGAGGTAAATATAAAATTATTAAAGAGTTCAGAGGAAAAGAACTTGAAGGTTTGGAATATGAACCCTTGTTTGATATTAAAGAAACGCAAAACGAAAAGTCCCACAAGGTTCTCCTGGCAGATTTTGTAACAACAGAAGAAGGGACAGGAGTTGTGCACACAGCTGTGATGTATGGCGAAGAGGATTATAATATTGGAATAAAAATAGGTTTGCCTGCAGTTCATACTGTTGGTCAAGATGGAATTTTTTTAGAGTTTGTCCCAAAATTCAAAGGAAGGTTTGTGAAAGAAGCTGAACCTGACATAATAAAAGATCTGAAAGAAAGGGGATTGTTGTACAAAACAGAAAAAATAACTCACTCCTACCCTTTTTGCTGGAGATGCGATTCCCCATTATTATATTATGCAATAAACTCTTGGTTCATTAAAGCGACGGCGGTTAAAGATAAGTTAATCAAACTGAATAAGCAGATTAATTGGGAACCTAAGCACATTAAAGAGGGGAGGTTTGGCAATTGGTTAGATGGTGTTAAGGATTGGGCATTATCAAGATTTAAATTCTGGGGGAGTCCTTTGCCTGTTTGGAGATGTGAGTGTGGAGAGGAAAAAATAATTGGAAGTATTGAGGAATTAAAAAAAGAGTCTTCTAAAAAAATTAAAGGAAAAGTTGATTTGCATAAACCTTTTATTGATAATGTCAAGCTCAAATGTAAATGCGGCAAGGAAATGAAAAGAATACCAGATGTTATTGATTGTTGGTATGATTCCGGGGCTGCGTTTTTTGCCCAGTTTCATTATCCTTTTGAAAATAAGAAAGAGTTTGCAAAAAGATTTCCTTATGATTATATTTCAGAAGCGATTGACCAGACAAGAGGATGGTTTTATACAATGCATGTTATCTCTACAATTTTGTTTGACAAACCTGCCTACAAAAATGTAATCTGTGCAGGACATGTTGTTGATGAAAAAGGGGAGAAAATGTCAAAGTCAAAAGGCAATGTTATTATCCCAAGACAAATTATTGACCAGGCAGGTGTTGATGTGATTAGACTCCAGTTTTGCACAACCGACGCAGGGAATTTCAAGAGATTTTCCTATGCTTTAATGAAAGAATCTGTAATACCTTTTTTGAATGTTCTTTATAATACAAATAGATATTACAATCAGTTGTCGGATAAAAAATTAAAAAAACAAATTGAAGATAAATGGATTTTAAGCAGACTTAATTCTCTGATAAAAAAAGTTACAAAGAGTTTGGAAGAATATGTGATTCATGAACCATTTAAAGAAATTCATAATTTTGTGGTGAATGATTTTTCAAGAAATTATATAAAAATGACCAGGGACAGGGAAGATACCAGGGAAATTGTTAAAGAGGTTTTAGAAAAAGTTTCTTTATTGCTTGCACCTTTTGCGCCTTATCTGACAGAAAGTATTTATTCGCAGTTTAGCAAGAATTCAGTTCATTTGTCATCGTGGCCAAAAGCTAAAGAGAAAAAGATTAATAAGAAGTTAGAAGAAAGATTTTGTTTAATCCTGCAAATAATTGAAAAAGGCTTTGCAGAAAGAGATAAACAAAAAATAGGATTAAAATGGCCTTTGGCGAGGGCAACAATTATTGGAGGGGATTTTAAACTCCACAAAGAGGAGGAAGCAATCATATTAAGTCAACTTAATATCAAAGGTCTTTTACATCGGGAGAGCCACGCAAATACAAAAGATATAGCAGTGGATTTTGATACCAGATTAACTCCGGAGCTTGAGGCAGAAGGTTATGCCCGGGAAATGTCAAGAAAGGTTCAGGCACTTAGGAAAAAATTGGGTTTGGAGAAAAAAGATAAAATTGAATTAGACATTTTTACCGACGGTGAATTTAAGGAGATTTTAGAAAAACAAAAGGTCTTTATTGGAGAGAGAACTAATTCAAAAAAATTGTCAATTGTTACAACTAAGAAGGAAAGATTTAAAAACGGAATTGACTTTAAAATTAAAGATAAAAGGGGGAAAATAGTAATTGTTGCGAAATAACTACCAACAAGTAACCTATTAAGTTTACTCTTTTATTATAGCAATATTTAAAAATAAACAATACTGAATAAAAACAAGACAAATGATAGTTAAGGATGAATTTTTAAGCAGACTGAGGAAGATTTTCGGTTTAAATCTTTATGAAGTAAAAGTTTGGACTGCATTGCTGTCGAGAGGAACTTCAACTGCAGGAGAACTGAGTAGTATTTCTGATGTTCCGAGGTCGAGAACTTATGATATTTTAGAAAGTTTAGAAAAAAAAGGATTTATTATTATGAAGCTTGGAAAGCCTATTCAGTTTGTTGCTTTAAAACCAGAAGAAGTTGTTGAAAGAGTAAAAAAGAATCTGATGAGATCGGCTCAGGAAAGAACAAAGAGGCTTGAAAAATTAAGAGGAGATGAAGTTTTAGAAGAGCTTAGCACTTTATTTACTAAAGGTATAAAATTTGTTGAGCCCTCTGATTTGTCTGGGAGTTTAAAGGGAAGACAGAATCTTTATAATCATTTAGATATGATGGTCAGGAGTGCAGAAAAAACAATAACTATTATCACCACAGCAGAAGGTCTTAACAGGAAACTTGAGGCATTGATGCCAAGTTTGGAAAAATGCAAGAAAAGAGGAGTTAAGATAAGAGTTGCTGCTCCAATTGATAACAATAATATTAAAGTTGCAAAAGACTTTAAAAAAGTTGCAGAAGTAAGAAAATTAGAGGGGATGAAAGCAAGATTTATTATTATTGATTCAAACCAGTTAATGTTTATGCTTCTTGATGATGAAAAATTCCATCCAAATTATGATATTGGAGTTTGGATAAACACAGAATTCTTTGCTCAGGCTTTGGAACAGCTTTTTGATTTGGCTTGGAAGGAAATGAAAGTTGTTAAGTAAAATATTTGAGAAAAAAGTTTAAGAGGAATTTTTACAAACTAAAATTTAATGTCTATTCAACCTTAAAAAATAGATTTCTAACATAAAATAAAAAATTTAAAAAATTAAGTAAAAAAAATAAAAAAGAAATTGACTTATCTTTTGATTATTGCCATTACTGCTCCAACTAATGTAGTTATCACAACAATCCATCCAATAGTCTGAGAAATTATCATCCCCGCAGCAGTTGTTCCTCCAAGCCATCCTGGTAGTCTTAAAATTTCCTGAATCATTGCATTACCTACGACTAACGATACAATCACACCAGTAAACCATGCAAGAAAACCCAATACATTTTTAGTTTGTTTTGCCATTTTTTACCTCCTCTTTTTATTTAATTATTAGTTTTATAAGGAAAATTTTATTTAAATAAGTTTTGGTCAGGAAAGAACAACAGAAAAAAGTTCTTTCTACATCTTTTCTAAAACATCTATTCCTAAAAGAGACAAAGAGTTTTTCAAAATTTGTCTAAATGCCTCCATCAATGCAAGCCTGAAGGATTCTTGTTGTGAATTAATTACCGGACAAGCATGATAAAATTCATTGAAAATTTGCGCGAGTTGATAAGAATAGTTTGCAATTACCGACGGATTTAAATTTTTATAAGAATTCAAAACAACTTCTGGAAATTGTGAGAGTTTTTTTATTAGTTCAAATTCTTTTGGTTTAAGATTAAAAATTTGAAATTGTTTATTTTTTAATTTGGATTTCTTTAAAATAGAACTTGCCCTCGCATAACTATACAAAAGATAAGGTCCTGTGTCTCCCTGGAAATTCAGAGCATTTTCTTTTTTGAAGATTATATTTTTATTTGGTCCTTGTTTAAGCATAGAATATTTAATTGCAGCCATTGAAATTTTTAAAGCTCTTTTATCTAATTCTGCTTTAGAAATTTTTGGCTCTCTTTTTTTAATTTCTTTCTTTGTATGTTCAGTTATTTCTTTAATAAAATCAGAATAAAGAATGTTGTCTCCTGTCCTTGAAGACATTTTTCCAGTAGGTAATCTGACTTCTGAAACAGGAACAAATTCACAATTCTTTGCTTTTGGCAATTTCATCAACTCAAGTGTTTTAAATAATTGGGCAATATGCAAAGATTGAGCTGCTCCAATCACATAAATATTTCGGTCTGTTTTATATTCCTCTAATTTCTTTTTTGCAAGAACCACATCTTTTGCAGAGTATAAAACTGTTTTATCTTTTCTCAACAAAACCCAAACTCCTAAATTATATTTTTTCAAATCAATTATTGTTGCTCCCTCGCTTAATTTTGCAATTTTCTTTTTTAATAATTCATCTGCAATTTCAACACCTTTTTTCTCCATTTCTCCTTCAAAAAAATACACATCAAAGTGAGTGTTTAGTTCTTTGTAAATTTTTTCAAAAGAATCAAGGCTAAACTTCCTTGTCTTTTCCCATAAGGAATTCAATTGTTTATCTTCTCCCGTAAAAAGTTTTTGATTTATTACATTTACTTCTTTTTGAAGAGTTTTATGTTTAGAAAGTTTTTTAACGGCATCAACATAAATTGAAGCTATCCAGGATTCATCATTCTTCAACTTTTCTTTTTTGTGATATTTTTCATAGCACCAAATCCATTTTGCAACATGCATTCCTGTGTCTCCCTGATAATTAGCCCTTATTACTTTATCTCCGCAAAACTCTAAAACCCTCGACAAACTCTCTCCCAGAGAAGTTCCTCTTATGTGCCCAACGTGAAATGCTTTATGAGTATTTGCCTGAGAAAATTCAATCATAATTTTTTTATTAGTTTTTTTTCTTTTTCCAAATGTCTCTTTTTGTTTCAATATATCTTTGATAACCTGTCTTGCGAGCTCTTTTTTATCTACAAAAAAATTAATATAAGCTCCTTTTGTTTGAATATCTTCAAAATCTAAAGGAGAGGTTCCAATTTTCTCTCTTACTTCTAATGCAATTTGTCTAGGTTCTTGTTTAAGTTTTTCAGCAAGAAAAAAACAGGGAAATGCATAATCCCCCATTTCAAGAGCAGGAGGAATCTCTAAAAACTTTTCAATTTCTTCTTCTTTTAATTCCACATCTTTTTCTTTCAGTGCTTGTTTTAATAATTTGATTATCTGCTCTTTCATAAGATATAAAAAGGAATAGAGATTATAAAGTTTATGAAAACTGAAGAAGGATTTAAACCAAAAGATGAAACTGAATTGTGTAAAGATATAGGGGAGTATGCTTCAAATTTGGGGTTTCAGGCAAATCAAAATAAAGAAAGATTTGATATGGTGGTAAAAGGGCTTTTAAAAAATAAAGAATCACACGGAGAAGTTTATTGCCCATGCAGGGTTGTTACAGGGGACAAAGAAAAAGATAAAGAAATTATTTGTCCTTGTGTATTCCACAGAGGAGAAATAGAAATAGAGGGACATTGCAAATGTCTTTTGTTTTTTTCTAAGAAAGAGTAATTATTTATTTCCTGATAAAATCAAAAAAAGATTTTTTTTCAAATTCAATTATTTTTGTTTCAGGAAGACTAATGCGAACTTTTAACAAACCTAATGCAGAAATAAAAACAGTTCCTACAAGAATATCTTTTTCTTCAGTATTTTGCAGAGATAAAAGAATTTTCTGAAGTTTATTTTTTATTCCCTGAAAAATCATTTCATTTAAAATAATCTGTTCTATTTTTTTAAAATCAAAGTCACAATCAAATAAAACTTTTTCAGGAACTTTATCACCAATCATTTCAACAGGCACTAATTTAATCTCATTTTCCAACTGAAAGCTAAACATCTTTTTTATATTTGGAACATAATAATCAATGTGTTGTTTGTTATCACTCCTTTCTTTATCAATAACAAAAAAACCAGAACAGGGAAATGCTCCTGGGTTTTCCTTTAGAAATTTTTTAAATTCTTCTGAAGCATGCAGTTTTTCTAAATAAAATTTTAAGTTCATGAAATAACCTAAAAAGAAAGGTTAATAAATTTTTGGAAAATTGACTTAATTGAGATTAGAAAAGATAAATCTATTTAAAGCTTAAATAAAGAAAATAAATATGCCAAAATTAAAAAAATTATTAATCCCTCTATTAGAAGGAAAGAGGATACTCTTACAACGTCAAAGATATAATGATGGAACTGAAGAAAAACCAGATATAATTATCTATGACTTGTTTGCCAAGCGTGATTCTTATAGATGGTGTCCAGAGAGCCCAGATATTATTATTTCATTACAATATTCTAATGATACTACAATTTTTGATGTAACAGAAGTTTATAGAATGCCAATTATTGAGGATTTAACTGTTTTAGAAAAAGTATTAAAATATGTAATCGCTCAATCACATGTTTAATTAGTTACAACCTCTTCCCAATCTCTTCTCTCAACTTATCAGAAAAATCTTCAACAGAAAACTGCTGTATTTTTTTATCCCCTCTTACTCTCACAGCAATTGTTTTTTCTTTTTCTTCTTTATCTCCTGCAACAATTATATAAGGAACTCTCATTATTTCCGCATCTTTAACTTTAGCTGGAATAGTTGTATTTCTAAAATCTTCTTCAATCCTCAAACCAGAAATTTTTGCTTTTAATTCTTTGATTATTTCTTCTGCATATTTTCTATTTCTGTCTGTAAAATTTAAAACTCTGACCTGAACAGGTGCAAGCCAGGTTGGAAATCTTCCGTTTGTATGCTCAATCAACACACCCATAAATCTTTCCAGACTCCCGTAAATTGTTCTGTGAATCATCACCGGTCTTTTCTTTTTGTTGTCCTTATCTGTATATTCTAACTCAAATCTTTCAGGCATTGCAAAGTCTAATTGAATTGTCCCTAACTGCCAGGTTCTCCCTAAAGAATCTTTAACATGATAATCAATTTTAGGTCCGTAAAAAGCCCCATCGCCTTTATTAATTTTATATTTTATTTTTTGCTTTTTCAAAACGCTCTCTAAAACTTTTTCTGCTTTGTCCCAGATTTTGTCACTCCCAATTCTTTTTTCAGGTCGGGTGGATAATTCAATATGAGATAGTTTTAATCCAAATTTATCATAAATTATTTTGACCAATTTAATAATCTTCACCAATTCATTTTCCAATTGTTTTTCTGTGCAATAAATATGTGCGTCATCCTGAATAAACTGAACAACTCTGAACAAACCCCCAAGAACCCCGGATAATTCCTGTCTGTGCACAATCCCCAATTCCCCAACTCTTAAAGGCAAATCCCGATAACTCTTTGGCTTGTTTTTAAAAATCAACATTCCTCCGGGGCAATTCATAGGTTTAACTGCAAATTGTCTTTTTTCATAATCCGTTAAAAAAATATTCTCTTTGTATTTTTCCCAGTGACCGGAAATCTGCCATAATTTTTTATCTAAAATCTGAGGTGTTGAAATTTCTTCGTAACCTTCTTTTTTATGAACTTCTCTCCAAAATTTAACCAGCTCATTTCTGATTATCAAACCATTATTATGCCAAAAAACCATCCCCGGAGCAGTTTCATTAAAACTATACAAATCCATTTGCTGCCCGATTATTCTGTGGTCATTAGATTTTAATTTAGAAGTATCTAATTTTGATTTTGAAATTTCTCTAAGTAATTGTTTTTCATCATATTTTTTGTCTCCCTCTCCTGCAACATTTATTTCTCTGCTTAATTCTGACAGAGGATGTCCTTTAACTTTTAATTCAAATTCTTTATAATATCCAAAAGGGGCTCTCACAACACTGAAAGATTTTTTCAATTTTTTCTCTGCATTTTCTAAAATTTCAACAGCAATTTCAGGAGAAGCCAAATTGCTTGAAAGATGAGCATAAGGATAAAGGACTATGTTTTTTGCCTTAACTTGTTCTGCAATATCTTTAATGTTCTTCACAAGTTCTTTAACAACATCCTCAATATTTTTATCAGATTTCTCAACAGCAGTTAAAATAACCAGCACTTCTTTAACCTCTTTTTCTTTTTTTTCTTTTTCAGAAAGGTCTTCTATTTTCTTTAGAGCTTTTTTTAAGGGTTTAAATTTAATATAATCACAATGTAAAGATAAGATTTTCATGAATAAAACAAAATAAAGAAGTTTATAAAATTTAGTAAAAACCAAAACATAACCTTTAAATAGTCATCATAGAGTAGTGATATAATGAATTACATGTAATCAGCAGTAAAAAATATTATGACCTTATTGGTAATTCCCATAGTTACGACTTTAATTTTAGGAGGACCTATGATTAGAAATGGTTTGGAAAAAATAATTTCAAACCCTTTTGCAAAACCAGGAATTTGCATTCAAAATAATGATTATGCTCCTAAGGTGACAATCCAAGAAACAAAATTGTTAGCACAAGCGATTTACGGGGAAGCAAGAGGAGAATTAGATATTCCAGAATATTTTAAAGGAGTTATAGGTTCAATTGTAACACGGGCTGAAAGAAAAGGGAAAAGTATTAATGAAATAATTTTAGAGAAAAGAAAAAATGAAAAAAAAGGAGAAACCCATCATTATACGTGTTTTGGTCCTAATGATGTGAATTATGAAAAAATAAAAAATTTATCAAATTCACAAGAAGATAAAATTTGGAACAGATGTTATTCTCTTGCAGAAAAAGCTTTGAATAATGAATTAGATTTACCTGAAGTCACAAATTATTTTGTAGGAAAAAATCCTGAAAAATATCGAACGAAAAAACAAGCAGAAAAAATGAAAATTCCTTCTTGGGCTTACAAAATGGAAAATGGAAGGTTTGTTTTAAAACAGGGAAAGAGAATGCCTGTAAAACCTGTTTATGTGGTGAAAGTAGATGAAAATAAAAGTGCTTATTTTTATGATTTCAAATATTTCTAAACCTTCAGCATAAAATTATCAATTTGCTTTTTAGCAAGCTTTCTTTTCTTTTGATGTTCTTTTAGAAAATCATTTATTTTCTTAATCAAATAATTCTTTAATTCAGAAGTCAGCATTTTTCCTGATTTGTAATCATCATAAATCCGCTGAAGTTTTTTATCATCTGGTTCAAATAAAAATTTAAGATACTGAAAACTAACATCAATATCTGGATTGCCGCCTTTTTTCCTGTGTTCTTCAACTGTTGCCTGTCCCCCTGAAAAAGCATATTTTTTGATTTTCCTTTCTACTTCTTTTGGAGAGTCTGTTAAAGAGATAAAAGAAGTTTCATCACTGCTTGACATTTTTCCGCTTCCTTTTAATCCTGGGAAAAAGAGATTATATGTAGAACTTAGTTGAATAAATTTATTATCTTTATATCGTTTTGCAATATCTCTTGCAATTCTCAGGTGCGGGTCTTGGTCAACACCAACAGGAACTAAGACAGGGATTTTACCTTCAAATTCAGGTAATTGTGCGTGAAACATATCTGCTGCCTGAAGAAGAGAAGCGTTCATTTTTCCCGGGGAAATCTCTCCGTAAATAGCTTTAAATTCATTGAATGTTGCATACCTTGAAAAATTGGAAGCCAATCTGTAATAAGCATTTGATTTTTTTGAATCATCTGACCTCGCACTTTGAAAATAAATTTCACATTTTTTTAAATCCAAACCCAATGCAACATAATTAATTAAATATTCATTAATCGCTATTTTTTTTAATTCTTCCAGACTTTTGTGTCTTGCATTGTATGCTTCTAAATCTGCAATAGCGATGTAAATTTTTGCTCCGAGTTTTTGATAAAAAATCATTTGTTTTACAACCAATGCATGTCCAAAATGGAATTTCCCCGAAGGCATTAAACCAGTCATCATTACAAAAGATTTTTTATCTTTAATTGCCTCTAAAATTCTTTGAATATCTCTGTGTGCAAAAATAATTTTTCTTCTAAATAAAACCTCTGTCATAAAAATATCAGGAAGCTCTTTCAGAGGTTTTATCCCAAACTTTTTAATCAACCGGGCATAATCGACTTTGCCTTCAACTTCCCATGGTGTGACATTAAACTCTTTTTTTTGCATGATTAAATCAACTCAAAGGCATTTTTAAACATTATTATGTCTTTTATAATCACAGAAGAATTTTTAAATACTATTTAATTGTAATATAAAATGAGGAAAATAATAATCTTATCAATGTTCGTAGTTCTGTTTGTTTCGTTTGCGTCCGCAGAGATAATAATTAATTCACAGTTAGAAGAGGTTTATAATTTAGGAGATATAATTAATGTTCCTGTAAAAATATCTGCTGAAGCAAATATAAATAATTACTTTTTCACACATCTTATTTGCAATGGTAATATGATAGAGATTAGTAAAAATCCTCTGGTTTTGTCTGTGGGCGAAGAACATAAAGGAATTTATCCTGTTCCATTTACAAAAATATTTATAGGAGAATCAAGAGGAGAATGCAAGATAAAATTTTCTGTAGAGGGGGAAGATCCCGAATTAACAAATGACTTTAAAATTTCGGATTTAATAACCCTTCAAATAACAAGTGAGAAAACAGAATTCAACCCGGAAGAAACTATATTAATTAAAGGAGAAGCTATAAAAGAAAATGGAGATAATGCAAACGGATTTATAAGATTAGAAATTATGTTAGACACAGGGAGCATAAATCAATTAGAAACCATAAATAATGGGTTTTTCACAATAAATATTTCTCTTCCGGAAGATATGAAAGCAGGGCAATATAAGGTAAAGTTAGATGCTTATGAGAGAAATTCTATGGGCGAGACAACTAATCAAGGTTTTGCAGATTATAGTATTTTAATAAAACAAGTTCCTACAAATTTAGAAGTAGTATTTGAAAATTCAGAAGTAGAGCCGGGAACAAATCTCAAAGTTAAGGCAATTCTTCATGACCAGACAGGTGAGAAAATAGAGTCAAGTACAATCATCACAATAAAAGATGAAGACAACATAATTTTAGAACAAACTGAAAAATCAACAGATGATTTTTTGGAGTTTCCAATTGTTTATAATGAACCTCCGGCAGAATGGGTTGTGGTTGCTGTTTCAAACAAATTAACTGGCGAAGCAATTTTTAAAATAAAAGAAAAAGAAGCAATAAAAGTTGAATTAATAAATAAAACAATTACACTCACAAATATAGGAAATGTTTTTTATAATAAATCAGTGTTAATCAAAATTGGGAATGAGTCTTTGAATATGAATATTTTTTTAGGGATTGATGAGAGCCAAAAGTATGTATTAACTGCTCCAGAGGGAGAGTATAAAATAGAAATTCTAACTGATGAAGGAAGTTTAATTACTGGTTCGGCGACGCTGACGGGAAAAACAGTTGATGTCCAGAAAGCATCGGGAAAAGCAATGACCTTGGTAAGATATTCTGCTGTCTGGATTTTTATGATAGCCGTCCTTGGATTTATAGCTTTTATAATTTTTAAAAAAGGATACAAGAGAAGCTTTTTTGGTTACATCTATTCTAAAAAAAAAGAAAAGAGCAGAGCACTCCCCCTGAGAAAGAAGTCAATAATTAACACAAAAAGTAAGGCAGAACTTTCTTTATCTATTAAGGGAGATAAACAGAATGCAAGTGTTGTCTGTTTTAAAATAAAAAATATTAAAGAAATTGAATCAACAAAATCAAATGCAGGAGAAACGCTGCAAAAAATAGTTGACTTTGCAGAAGAAAAAAAAGCAGTAGTGTATGAAAATCAGGAGAATTTATTTTTTATTTTAGCTCCGATAAAAACCCGGACATTTAAAAATGAAAAAGCTGCAATAGAGATTTCCCAGAAAATGACGGGTGTTTTAATTGAATATAATAAATTAGCAAAGCAAAAAATAGAATTTGGGATTTCATTAAATTATGGAACAATAATTGCAAAACAGGAAAAAGATGTCATGAAGTTTATGAGCATGGGAACACTAATTACAACTGCAAAAAAAATTGCATCTTTTTCTGAAAAAGAAATTTTGTTGAGCGAAAAGATAAATGACAGATTAAGGGCCCAGGTAAAAACTGAGAAACATATTAGAGAAAAGACTAGTTTTTTTACAATAAAAGAAATGAAAAATACAGAAGAGCATACAAAGTTTATAAGAAGTTTTATTAGCAGACTGGAAAAAGATAAGAAGTAGAGAAGTTTTTTGGATAGGATTGAAGGGGATTGATTATTATTCTTTAATTTAAAATATAGATTGTTCATATACTTTTTCAAAAACTGCGGTTAAAAGTTGTTCATTTCAATTTCCAATCTCCTCCTAAAGCGTCGATAAACCAAAAATTCTGATTTTGATATCTTCGTTTAACGCTCCAATGCAAAATTAAAATTGTCGCATAACATCGCTGATTAAACGAAATTGCTGAAAATAAAAAATTAAAATTGTCTACCTAACCCCAAAGAAAGAGCGCGCGAGTTTTCTTTCGAAAACAGATAGTATGAAACTTCATTTCAGAGATTTATTTAGAAATAATATTTTTCCCACCGCCAAAACGAAAGACTTTTATACAAACTCTTACTACTATTCCTATCATGGTGTTGTCGTTATTAAACATAAATTTGATTGTTTTATATTTTTTAGTAGTTTTAATGATAGGGCTTTGGGCAAGAAAACGGGAAACAACTAAAGAATTCTTAATCGCGGGAAGAAAAGTTGGAACTTGGCAAACTGCTGCCTCTATAATGGCGGTTGTTGGAGGAATGTTACTTGTTGGACAAGCCGCTTTAGCATATGATATGGGTTTTGGTGCAATTTGGTTTTGGGTTGGATTTTCATTAGGATTAATTTGTTTAGGACTTGCTGCCAAAAAAATTAAAACACTTGCAGATGAACATAATTTTCTCACAATTTCTGATTATATTTTTACTAAGTTTGATTATAAAACAGGAATTTTATCTGCAATTATTTTCTTTATCGCTTTTTTTGCATTATTAGTTGGTCAATTTATTGCGGGGGGAAGTTTGTTTGCTCCCCTTTTGGGAATAAGTTATCCTGCAGCTGTTTTAATTATGGGATTTGTAACTCTGAGTTATCTTTTACTTGGGGGGTTTAAAGCAGTTATTAAAACGGATTTTATACAATTCTTAATTATGTTTTTTGTGTTCATATTTATATTGTTCACAATTAATGTTGGAACATTTGCACCAGAACAAATTGATTTTATAAATATAGGAAGTTTTTCTATTATCGCATATCTTGTTCTAGGGATTTTTGCAGTTTTTGCAGGTGCTGATGTATGGCAAAGAATTTTTTCAGCTAAAGATGTTAAGACTGTTAGAAAAGGCTCTTATATAGCTGCCATTCTTTTTATTATTTTTGGAGTAGCTTTAACAATTATTGGAATTGCAGCTAGAAATAACTTTCCAAATATAGATTCTAGCCAAGCACTTTATTATGGGTTATTACAGCTAATTCCTGCCTCGCTTGTTGGAATAGTAGTAATAGCTATTCTTGCTGCACTTATGTCTACAATAGACACTGAATTATTTTATTTGTCATCAAGCATAGCAAAAGATTTTTTCTATAGAAGAAATAAGATAATGGAAGATAAAATTGCAAAGATAATAAAAATTTCTCTTATTGGATTAGCAATTGTTTCTATGATGATTGCTATATTTGTTTCTCAAATATTACTAATTCTTTTTGGAATAATTAGTTTAATTCTTTGTGTTTCTCCAATAATAGTAGCTTCGTTATTCTGGAAGATTAAAAATAATGCAGCTTTCTTGAGTCTAATTGGTGGTTTACTTGCAGTTGTATTTTTAATTATCACAGGAACTTTTAATCCAGATAATATAGCATTAGTATTTCCTGCAGCAGCGGTATTTTTAATAATCGGACAGATATTTTTCAAGAAATAATAAAACCAACCAAAAAGATTATTTCCATCTTCTTTTTTAGAAAAAAAGAAGGCAAAAAAGCGCGCTCTTTCCACCCCCAACGACAATTTTAAAGACAATTTTCAGCAACTACGATATCAAAGAATTTTCGGAGATTGGAAACTCTGCGAAATTCTTTCAGAATTTCTTGCCACGCCTTGCAGGCTCTCGCTTTGCTCGGGAAAATGAACAGCAGATTAAACAGAAAAACCTTGCAGGTTTTTCCCAAATTTTTTCTTTCAGAAAAAAACTCTCGAGTGTTCCGCAATTTTTCCAGCTCTGACTTCGTCGAGGGAAAAATTACTTCACCTCGAGCCCTTCGGGTTGTTTAATCGCGATGTTATCTGTAATTCGAGACGCCTCAAAATTACAAGTAAAGAAACAGGAAATAATATTTTTTCTCCCACCCAATAGGAGAGACGCACGCAGTTTTCTTTTCAAGAAAACAGATAGCAAAAATCGGAGATTTTCGAATTAAATTAGATTTACTTTTGCGATTAAAGGATTATGATCTGAAATATCATTTTCAATACATTCAACATCTTTCATTTTAAATTTATTTTTATTAACCATAACATAATCTAAAGTTAAGGGAATTTTATTATGAGAAAAATTTGTTGGCATAAAAGATTTATATGGTTTAACCAAATAAGAAATCTGATAACTTTCTTCTGCAACTTCTTTTAAATCTTCAATAATTTTCATATTAAAATCCCCTGCGATAATTGGTTTTATTCTATTTCTTTTACACCATTCTAATGTTTGTTTTAAATGTTCTTTTGAACCTTTATCAGTATTCTCAAAATGAACATTAATTAAATCAACATCTCCATTTGTTGTTTCTATAACTACATGCATAAAACCAAATTTCTTATTCTTTTCAACAGGAGGCAAAATGATAACCTCTGAAATTTTTATTGGATACTTAGATAATATTCCAAAACCATAATACATAATCCAATTAATCGGTTTTTTGTGCCATTCTTCCATTTCCATAAGCTTCCCAAATGATGAAGAAGGATATTTGATTTGTTCATTTATTTCTTCAATCTGGTTTTGCCATTTATTTTTCAATCTTTCATCGTATGCTACTTCTTGTAAAAAAACAATGTCTGCATTTTGTTTTTTTAGAAATTCAATTACTTTTTCTTTTCTTTTCTTCCATTCATAGTATCTCCAGATGTTTGTTGTTAAAATTTTTAGTTCCATTGTTTTAATGATAATTTTTATTTATTTAAATCTGATGATTTGCGGCATCTTTTCCATGTTCAAGTGATGCTTTTGCACATTGAGTATATCTTGATTCTATTGTTAAATCATTTGCTATTGCTTCAAGAGTTTCTTGTTTCACATTAGGATTTCTACTTATAATCCTTAATATATAACCATCTCCAATTTCTTTACCTATGCCTGTTGCAATATGGTGTAAGTAATCGGAAGGACAATGAGGGCTTGTTGTCAATGAGGATTGAATCTCCCATGAATCTGAATCTTTTTCCCTTTTACAAATTTTTTCTAAAAGTTTTATTTGATGAGAATTAGACGATCCCCAAATGGTCGCAACCTTCATTAATGGATCACCACCCTCAAAAAAAGTTTCTCTTTGGTATTCTGGCGTCGATTTAGAATAGGCTTTATGAAAATCAAAACACCAATTAGGTTTTTTTATTTCTTTTCCATTTTCATCAATCATCAAATTCCAAATTCTATTTTTGATATTTGCAATATGAAACCTTTGCCTATCAAATTGTTCTGCCAATTCTTGAGGTGATAGAATACAATATTCTTTCATTAATTCTGGCATTCTATCAAAAACAGAGCTGAGAGTTTTTTCATCTAAAAAAGTTAATCCTTCGTCTAATGTTCCCTTATTCGCTAATAAGATTTCATTTCTAAAAAGCAAATTAAAATGTAGGGCATCTATTGCCTTCCCAAATTCAAGTGGGCTTATTAATCCGTTATGATATAAATTAGACAATCCTTGTTCTGCAACAGGTCTTTCTTTCTGTGCTCTATCCCAATCAGAATATTTTCTACTCATTAACTGATTAAACCAGTGAATAAAAAGATAATCTCTACTTCCACCATCACAATATTTTATGTTTATTGCTCCATCCCTAATCCTTTGTTTAAAATATTGTTCAAAATATAATCTTTGAAATACGATGTTTCTGGTCATCCTTTCTTGTCCACCGAATTTTCTTTGGATTGCTTCTACATCTGTTTTAATATCCTCATTTCCACAAACAAATCTGCTTTCTAAAATCTGGTTTCCTTCAGTGATACTTCTTTCAGCAAATATCTTAGCTTCATCAAGAGTTCCCCATTCAGGCAAGTCTATTTTACAGAATTTAAAAGGTTCAGCTAATTCTTTAAATTTTTCTTTAAATTTTTGATATTTTTGAGACTTATTTCTATAAACTAACATTATATCTAAATCAGATTCGCAAACCATTTCTCTTCTTCCAGGAGATCCATATAAAAATGCAGCAATCCCTTTTTTGTTTTCTTTTCCAATCTGTTCGGCAGTTAAATCAAATAATCCTTTAACAACATATTCCATTATATCTGAATATGCAATAGCCATTTCTAAACCATCATAAGTCTGACTATTAGAGGTTCTAAAACGAGTTTTATTTCTAATCTTTTCCTTTGTCCTATTGAAATCTGTAAGTATTTTCATTAATTCCATTGTAACTATAAAATAGTAAATATTTATAAATGTTCTTATCTATCTATTTTTATGAAAATAGTTTGTTTAGAAGGATGTAGTGGAACAGGTAAAACAACACAATATCATCTTCTTAATGAATATTATTCAAGAGATCCACTAAACCATCTTGCTGTTGTAGAAAAGGATTATGAACCGTTTAAAACTGCTGTGATTGAATGGCATAAAACAAAAGGTCCAAATACTCCTTTTGCAGAAAATGATGTGAAAGGATTCGCAAAAGCAAGATATGAAACATTTTTAAGAAATTTTTCACAATTGGAAAATAAAATTGGTTTGATATTAATGGATAGATATTTTTATACAAGTGCTGTTTATCAAAGAAATTGTGGATTAAATCCTAAAGAAATATTGCAGATAAATATTGATTATGGTACACCAGTTCCTGATTTAACTTTTTTGCTTGATTGTAATCCAAAAACTTGTTTTGAAAGAGCTAACAACCGAAATAAAAAAACGGGAGGGGAACATTTATTTTCAACAAGTTCAGAAAAAATAGCAGAAATAAGAAAACAATATTTGAGATTAGTTAGAGATAGAAAAGAAGTTAAGATTGTTGATGCTAATAGATCAATTTTAGAAGTTAATCAATATTTAATTACTGAGATAGAGAAGTTATTTTTAAAATAAAGACGATCTTCTTTTTAGAAAAAAGAAGGTATTCTTCGAGCAGAAAAAAAGAAGCAAAAAAACACGCGTCTCTTTAATACCTTGCCCACCCCAAAAAATATTATTTCAGAATATAGGGAATCGGCGTCTCGAACTCAAAATCCTTCAGATTTTGCCATGTCTTGCAGACTTTCGCTTCGCTCACCCTCACTTAACAGCGATTATCTGGAATTTTCCTGCGACAATTTCCCAAATTAATTTCTCACTACATTCGAAACTTCTCCAAATCCCAATGTTAAGTGCAATTTTACTTGAGAAAAATTATTCTAATAATTTACATTTAAATTAACACAACCCCAAATAACTATTCACAATAGCTCTCTTAACTTCAGGATGTTTTTTCTCTAACTTGTTTATAAAAATAGAAATTTTGCCCACATTTTTCCCAAGGAGGGATGACCTGACGGCCTCTTTTTTAAACTTCAACTTTTTTAACTTAGCGTATAATAGAACCTCTTTGTCTAAAAATAAATATAATGGCTTAATGATTTTTCCATTAACTGGTTTGAGATTCTTTAAATCTTTTATATTACCTTGAATTAAAGTATGGATAATTTCATTTGCCTCTAAATCAATTGTTGAAGCAATAGCTATTTTATCCAGATGCTTTCTAGAAGGCAGTTCAACTAATTCAACCATGGTTTTTTTTGCAAACATTTTCAAAACATCTTCCAAAACAATGCCCCTAGTAAAAATATTCTTTTGAATATTTTTCGGGGTACACCCTTGGGTGCTGGAGACATCATATCCAATCACATCATTAGGTTTAACCATTTCAAACTTTCGAATTATATACAAAACTTTTTTCTGAAAATATCTGATAAAACAAATTCTGCAAAGTTTTCTTTTATTTGTAAATTCATACACAGATTTTAATTCGCATTGACGGCACATTTTATTTGACAAAGAAGAAAGAGGTTAAAAAAGTTGGGATTGAAAATTTTATTGTTTTCCCCCTATATAAGGGATTATTAATAATAAACTATTGGTAATCGCGATGTTATCTGTAATAAATAATGTTCAGTTAAATATATAAAAAACCAATTCCCTTTCTCTTTATGAATAACGATAAATTTTATGATTCATTATCTGTAAAGGTTTTAGATGAATTTGCTAAAAAAACTTTTGGCGAAAATCCCCCCTCAGATTTGGAAAAAATGATAAAATATCTTAAACCAAATAGACAAATTTTAGAAGTTGGAGCTGGAACTGGTAGAATAGGGATTGAATTAATAAAAAGAGATTTTTCTTACACTGGAATAGAAAAATACTCAAAATTCTTAAAGGTTTTTAAATCAAGATTGAAAAACTCAAAATTCAATCCGAAAAAAGTTCAACTTCTAAACATTTCATATGAAAATTTGCCTAAAGATAAAAATTTTGATTTTATCATTTTCTCTTGGACAGTTATTGGAGATTTTTCTAAAAAAGACCAGATAAAAGCTCTGAAAAAAACATACAATCTTTTATCTGGAAAAGGGGTTTGTCTTTTAGATAACCCTTCTAAAAATCAGGAATATAATAAATATGGGTCATATAATCCAACCCCTTTTTACTACGATGATTGGAAAAATCTCTTGAGCGATATGGGATTTTCACATGAATCAAAAATTTATAAAACAAAAACAGGGGTAGAAAGAGAATTAACCATTCTGAAGAAGAGAAACTGAACATTATTTACTTCTTCGAAATTTTTTCAAAATTTCTCGACCTTTCAGGACACATAACAGCGATTAAAAAGCAAAATTTTCTTTGAGAAAAACACTCGAGGTCGCTAACGCTCCACTCGAGCCCTAAAGGGTTTTTTTGATCGCAAACGTTAAATCCAATTACCTAGAAGCATTAGATCCCTGGCCATTCGCCCCAAAAATGTAAAAATTATTATGCTCAATCACCACTTTACATCAAATTCTTTAATTTTATGCTTTGAATATTTTTGTATTAATTTCTTTGCCTCATTAACATATTTTTTGTTTTTAATCAAAGCAGTTGGTCCTGGTTGTTTCGGAATAATTTTTGTGGCTTTGCCTTTTTCTAATAATTTGTTTTCTTTTTCATCTCTGCCTAAAATAATATTGCTTGATTCAAAATGCCTACCTATTTTTAACAATTTTATGTCATTATAATTAAAATTTTTTTTATTGATAATTTTCTTTAACTTTTCACAATATAGTTTTTCACAAAGCAAACACCCTCCAGCAGGAGTGGGATAAGAAATTTTAAACTTTTTAGCAAGTGCAATTTGTTTGTCTCTTCTTCGCCCCTGAATATTATAGCCAAATGATTTATCTGAAAGAGGTCTTATCAATCTTCCATTTAATTTAGATTCTTCCTCAATTAAATCCATTGATTTTTTCATCTGGGACATGGGTCTTTGTCCTTTAACTTCACCAGTAGCAATAAATTCAATCTCATTTTTACTCGTGCCCTTTCCTCTGGACCTACTTGGTAGGGTATCTGCAAGCTTTAATATAAAAGTTCTGCAATCAATACAAGGATTCATTCCAGCTCCTGTTCCAAATTTTGGTTTTTTAATAATCTTTAGATAATCTTTTAATAAATTTCCCTTGGTGCAATCAAAAATCTTTAGTTTTATTTTTTCTTTCTTACAAAATTCTTTTACCTCTTTTTCAATATTTTTACTAAATGGAAGTTTACAATAAACTGCTATAACATTGCATTGTTTTTGCATAATTTTTACGGCAAGACGACTATCTAATCCTCCTGAAAATAAGACAATACATTTTTTTTTGGGCATAAGAAAAATAAACAGAATGAGTATAAAAATTATTTCTTTTTAGAAATTTCTTCTTTAACAATTTCCTTAATATCTTTTTTAGAAACGTTTTCTTTAACTCTTTCTTTTTTAGAAAAAAAGTCAGAAATTTTAAACCCAATGTTGAAAAACTTTAATCCGATTCCGACTCCCAAAAGAGCCAAGCCAATAATAAAACTAATTAAAAATACATTATATGCTTTTATAAAAAAGATTGTAAAAAATTGTAAAAAGGATGCGTCTGAAATAAAAGACAAGAGCCAGTTCAGTTTCATAAAAGGCAAGGACGAAATTATTAACAAACATCCTACAACAGTAAATAAACTATGTTTTGTTTCAATTAAAAAGAACATTAATATAATTAAAATTAAAGAAACAACTAGTGCAAGATAAAACTTGTTATTCCAATAATCTCTGGCTTTTTCAGAAACTAAAACAAAAGGTTGTCCAGCATCTGATTGTTTTACACATTCCCAAAATCCACAATCATATTCTTTATAATAAAATTCTTTTAGAAGATTATTAATGCCCTGTTCTATAACAGCTTCAGAGCCTTGAGAAACAATATCGCAGGGAATTACAAAAATATATTCCTGTTTACTAAAGACATATTCTGAATTATTTTGACAGTATGATTCCATAATTACAAAATTTTCCTCCATTACTTCATCTAAATTTATTTCACTTTCAGCAGCAATATCTTTAATAATAGAAGTAAGCTCTGGCCGAAGAGTGTCATATTCCAAAGACCAATCTAAAGTTAAAAAAACATTGCCTGCAAAAAAAGACAAAAAAAGTGCAAAACTTGCAATCACAAATAATCCACCTCTTATCATTCCCATAAAATAGAAACGAAGAGGGGGTTTTTAAAAGTTAGCGAAACTAATTTAAAGCTTCAAGTTAAAGAAATTAAATGGAGTTAAAAATAAAAAACAAAGAACTTGAAAAAATTGATGGCGCACTATTTAGTTTTAATAAAGAATATGGCATGGCATTAGATTCATTAGGAAAAATACCAAACCTTTATGCTAAAGAAGAACTTGTTCACAAAGCAGATTTACTGAAGAAAAAATTAAAATTAATAAAAACCAATAATGAATTTGAAAAGTTGTTAATTGAGAATAATCTAAGAAATCTTGAAATACAAAAAAGTTATTTGATATATTTTACTACA
Source organism: Nanobdellota archaeon (assembly GCA_030611805.1). Taxonomy (GTDB): domain Archaea; phylum Nanobdellota; class Nanobdellia; order Pacearchaeales; family GW2011-AR1; genus JAUWPB01. Next base: position 25,489 of record JAUWPB010000014.1, read on the forward strand.
GCAGATAAAGGAACATTAGATGAACTTTTCTCAAAAGTTTTAGGGAAAAATGCCCTGAAAATTATAAAGGACAAATCAAAAAGTTTTGATTATAAAAAATACTGGGAATATTTTTTAGCATATCAAGAATATACTTACAAACAACTTCCTTCAGATGATGAATCACTTCAGGGGGAATTTAAAAAAATATTAGAAGAATTAAAAAAAGATTTATTAGATTATGCAGAAATACATTTTGAGTTTCCTAAAGATTATGAATTTGATTTGCTGTTGGGTCAGCCATATTCCCAACAAACATATTTTCATCCAACAACAAAAAGAATGGAAATATCTCCTCAAAACTTTTTTGTATTTAAGGAGGATGGATTAGTAAAAATTAATGTTTGTAAAGTTATTGATGTTTTGTTTCATGAATTGCTGGGGCATGGCAGACATGAATTAAATTCAAGAAACTTGCCCTTAACATTGCAAAGTAATGCAATAAACAATGCTAATATTGTATCTGGTATTCATAAAGAAGGAATAGCGCAGATAAACAGAGAATATGCAATTAATTTCATGCAGGAATACAAAAAAAAGTACAAAATTGAAGAGGATTATATAGAACAAATAAAACTATCTTCTATCGGAGATACTGCCGACAATCTTTATGTGTTATACCATTATCTGAAATTAAAGAGCAATGAAGATAAGTCAGTAGACATTGAAAAAGAATTCAAAAAAATAACAAAAAATTATGGGCTTTTCATTTTACTTTCTTCTGCAGAAAACATAAATATTGGTTGTATTATTCGGGCAAAATATCCTATAGGATATGAATATATGAAAGAAATTTTAGAAAAACTAAAAAAAGAAATAGGAGAAAAGAAATTCAAAGAAAATCATGCAATAATTAATAAAGCAATTTCTGTGGGAGCATGGCATTTTGAAATACTTCCAAAATTTTTAAGACTTTTTTTAAAGGGGTCAGGGGTATTGTAATTACATTTATTTTTCACTAAAAAACTATCTTTTTACAATCCCTTCTTCTGTGATAAAAATTTCTTCATTTTTTAATCGCTTACTAATTCATTTAGGTCTTTTTTTTATGTTTCCTACTTTCCCTATTTCCTTCTCAAGTAATTTATTTAAGTCTTTTTTATACATTCTGCTATCCCCCTCAAACATTGAAAATCCCAGTATAGAACCTAATTGTAAAACTCCCGAGCCAACGAGATATAGATAATTCTCTAAACTTTGGTTTCCTATGTATATATATAACGGAACAGATTTATAAAATAGATAAACTCCTGCTAAACATGTGGGTCCAAAGAGACACTTAAGTTTATTAGATTTTTTTATTTTCTCTTCAAGTTGGTTTATTCTTGAACTAATTTTCATTTTTTTCATTACATCCACGGCGAGGATACCTGTGCTTTCAAGCACAGCGAGGAATCGCCGTCTCCCATTAAATTTAATTCTTTTGTTTTACTATTAGAAAGAGCCTGGATACTAGGCTCTTTGAAATAAACGTTCAAGT
>JAUWPB010000029.1 GCA_030611805.1 Nanobdellota archaeon
CATACTATTTTTAAGAACCAATGTAATTTTAAAAATGTAATGAATGAAAGACAGAAATCAAAGATTTTATCTCGTCAGCGAAAATCATAGACGAAGGTCAAACCAAAGAACTTATTAAAAAAATAATTAGTAAAAAAGAAGAAAGATTTATAAGAGGTAGTTTCTATTTAAATTTATTAAAAGAGAACCTTGGATAATTTAATTTTTCATGTTGTTCTCTCCTGAAACATTAATTTTGTTTTTCAGGAACCAACTTTGCCGGATGTTTTATTTTTGCAAAGTAAATTAAAGAGGAATTTAAATGGCACAACAAATACAACCTAATGTGGGTCAAACCCAACCAGTGATACAACAGCCAGTTGCCAAAACAACACAGCCTGTTGAAGGGCAAACACAACCAGAGGGCATGCAAACAACTTCTGTTTGGAAAAAATGGTGGATGTTATTGATTATTGCTTTGGTGGCTATAGGAGCAGGTATAGGGGCTTACTTTTTGTTTCTTGGGTAATTAAGATTGGTTTGAATTTTTGAATAATTATATTTATATACTTCTGTAAATATTGGTTCTTATGAAGTTTGATTTTAAAAGAAAAATTTTGAAAAGCGGTATGACAATTCTTTTTGAAAAACGAGATATTCCAGTAGTTAGTGTTGCGTTTGCAGTTCGGAATGGAGGGATTAATGAGGCTGTTGAAGAGAAAGGGATTTCACATTTTATTGAGCATATGTTTTACAAGGGAACTCCTAAAAGAAATGCGAAAAAAATTGCAGAAGAAATTGAGAAAAATGGAGGTATATTAAATGGTTTTACTAGCGAGACAATTACTGCTTTTTGGTGTAAAATGCCGAGCAAACATTTAGATGTTGCTTTAGATGTTTTAAGTGATATGGTTAGAAACTCTTTGTTTGATGAAAAGGAATTAGAAAAAGAGAGAAAAGTTATTTTTGAAGAAATAAAAAGAAATCATGATATTCCAATGCGCCATGTTATTGATGAGGCACACAATTCTCTTTACGAAGAACCTTTTGGGATTCCATTGCTTGGAACATTGGATGCTATGAATTCAATTGACAAGAAAAAAATGAGTGAAAAATTTAAAGAAATTTATCAACCAAATAATATGATTTTATGTGTTGTTGGGAATGCTGATTTTGGAGAGCTTGTTAAATTTGTTGAAAGGAATTTTGAGAAAGGAAAGGGAGTAGTTCCTCTTCCTAAAATTAAACTAAAAAACGAGTCAAAGATAGAAAAGAGAAAAGGCATTGACCAGGCGAATTTGGTTTTTGCGTTCCATGTTCCTGTTTCAACAGATAAAAAAAATTATGCTGCGCAGGTTTTGAATACTTTAATGGGTGTTGGGCTTTCTTCGAGATTGCATCAGGAAATAAGAGAGAAAAGAAATCTGGCTTACGCGGTTTCAGGCGACATGGATTCAGGCAAGGATTATGCTTACAATTTAGTTTATGTTGGGACAAGTAAAGAAAATGTTGAACTAGTTAAAGAACTTATTTTAAAAGAGTTTGAGAAAGTTGCGAAAGATTTGGGTGAAAAAGAATTGGCAGAAATTAAAGAGCAGATGATTGGGAATTATCAGATTTCTATGGAGGATTCTCAAAATCAGATGGTGAATTTGCTTTTGAGTGAAATTGATGGAAATGCTGAGGAGTTTTATGAATTTGAAAAAAATATTTCTGATGTTAAGTTAGAAGATGTTAAGGATTTGGCGAAGATAAAAAATTATAGTTTTTTTGCACTTGTCCCAGAATAAAGGGAACCAAGGTTCCCCTTATCAACCTCTCCTTTTTGTTGCGGTGGGGCGATTTCTTTACATCACTCGACGAAAATCGCGTACAGAAGATATTAATAAATTATTTAAACTATTATGCATTAAGGTTGAAATAAAATGAGTAATAAAAAAAGTTGCTTGAAAAGTAAAATCTTTTTATCAATTCCAGATTTTCTAGATGGAGCTTCAAAAAGTGATTTATTTAAAAGAGTAGGTAGGGAAATCGAACTCTCAGAAATGAAAGAAATTCATTCTAAAGAGGAGATGGTTCCAAGATATTGCAGTGAGGAAGAATATAATTCAATAGAAGCATCTACTGATTATCAAAATATGATTAAAGAAGAACAAGAAATTGCAGAACTGAGACACAAATCAGTTTTTTCTTAAAGGCAGAGATTTCTATTAACAAATCCAACTTGTTACTATTTTTGCCTATCAATTAGTAGGAAAATTTTTAAAGTTAAACTTAAAAACTCTTTCTCCTCTTTTTTCTTATGACATTTATAGTTAAAGTTCCTGGAATAAATGGGTTGGGCAAAACCAAAGGTTGTGAAAAAACCCCAAATGAAATTTTAAAATCTCTTAAGGAAATTTATACAAATGAAAGTGGAAAAGAGGTTAAAGTAAATGAGTTGGATTTAGAGGAGATTCATCTGGATAATGGCAATATTGAGGAAGCTAATAAATTGATTTATAAAAATGCTTTTGAAACTTTTGAGGAAAAACCAAAAACTGTTTTTTTGGGAGGAGACCATTCTGTGAGTTATTCTTTAACAAGGGCTTTTTTGGATAGTTGCCAGAATTCTGGGAAGGCGCCATGCCTTATTGTGTTTGATGCGCATGCCGATTGTATGGATCCTATGAAAGAGCCAACACATGAAGAGTGGCTGAGGAAATTAATTGAAGATGGCTTTCCTGTAAAGAATATTCTTTTAGTTGGTGTGAGAAATATTTGGAAAACTGAATTAAAATTTTTGAAAGAAAAAAAGATAAGGGTTATTACTATGAACCAGCTTCTTGATAATCTGCAAGATACCTGTGATATTATTATGGAGTTTTCAAAAAATAAAGAACTCTATGTTTCTATTGATATTGATGTTATTGACCCTGTGTTTGCACCTTCTGTATATTATAAGGAGCCAGGAGGATTAACAAGCAGAGAGTTTATTTATCTGATTCAAAGAATAAATAAAATTAAAAATCTTCGGGCAGTAGATATTGTTGAGGTTAATTCTGAAAAAGATGAGAGTAATTTAACAGTTAAACTTGCGGCTAAGATTTTGAGTGAATTATTATGAGAACATTTATTTCAATAGATATTCCTGAAGAAGTAAGAGATGAAATTAAAAAGATTCAGGATGTTCTTCCAGAGTTTTATGGCAAAAAAACAGAGATTGAGAATCTTCACTTGACTTTAAAGTTTTTAGGAGAAGTTGAGGAGTATAAGATTAAAGAGTTGAGAAAGATGTTAAAAGAAGTTAGGTTTGAAAGGTTTGAAACAAAAGTAAAATATTTGGGGTTTTTTGACAACATCAAACGCGGGAAAAGGTATGGACCTGTTTGGATGCATTTAGATAATTGTGAAGGATTGCAAAAACTTGTTGATGATAATTTAGAGGATTTATTTCCCAAGGAAAAAAGATTTATGAGTCACCTTACTATAGCGAGGGTAAAGGCGTTAAAGGATAAAAGTGAATTTTTGAAAAAACTTAGTGAAATAAAAATCCCTGAAATAAAATTTACTGTTAAGGGTTTTAGATTAAAGAAATCTGTTTTAAATTCTGATGGACTGGTTTACGAAACTATTGAAGAATATCAATTAATTTAATTATATTTTTCTTCTATAATTTTCTTTATAATTTCTGCTTTTTTCCCAAGAACTTTTTTTAATTCTTCTTCAGAGGCATTGATGATATTTTTTATTGTTTTGAATTTTTCTAAAAGCTTTTTTGCTGTTTTAGGACCTATGCCTGGAAAACCTTCAAGGATAAATTGCATTTGTTCTTGCTTTGTTTTTGGTTTTTTGTTAAAATTTAATGATATTTCTGTTGGTTTTTTTCTTGATAAAACCAGAATAAATTTAGCAGTATCTGCAGGATTTTTTGTAAAAATTAAAGGTATTTTATGTTTAAGAATTATTGAGAGAAGAAACCCCCGCACAGCATTTGCATGCACCCCGTTGCCATTTTCTTCATTATATAATTCTTGTTCTTCAATTCCTTCAATTATTAGAAGTTTATTTTCACATTGTTGCAAATCTCTAATCTGTCCGTGCAATCTCTGGTTTATCATTGAAGAAATAAAATCTGAAATGGTTTTTCTTTCTATGACAACATCTTTAACAATATAATCTGCGACTTTTAATTCTTTAAATTCAATTTCAAATCCCAAATTTACAAGTTCTGAAGCAACTAAAGATTGTTTTTCACGATAGTCTATGATTATTTTTTGTCTGGGAAGAGATTTTTTTAAGGTTTGTTTTTTTGTTGAGAAGATGTTGTGGAGTTGTTTTTTATAGATTTTTTTCATTACATCCACGGCGAGGATACCTGTGCTTTCAAGCACAGCGAGGAATCGCCGTCTCCCATTAAATTTAATTCTTTTGTTTTACTATTAGAAAGAGCCTGGATACTAGGCTCTTTGAAATAAACGTTCAAGT
>JAUWPB010000010.1 GCA_030611805.1 Nanobdellota archaeon
ACAGGTTTATATCCGTAAATTTTATTACAAGTGTTTGAAGCTTTTGCACAAATTCTTGTTTGCATTCCATTAAAACAATTGCTCCAATCAGTGCATTCCCATGTAGTCCAGCATCCTCCACTTCCACCCCCGCCAGTTGTAGCAGTTGGAGTATAAGCCACGAATTCTGTAAAATGATACGTCCATATAACTAAATCATTTCCTTCGTTAGCATAACACTCTCTTGGAGAATTTGAATTTATATTTGTAGGGTTATCATTCTCAAACTCACAAACATTTGTTATTTTAGTAACAGCCCCTTCTCCTCTTGTCCATCCTGCACTTTTTCCAGCCATTCCACCAATAGTAATTTTAACAGCTTTATTAAAAGTTAATTCAATATCTCCACCTAAATCAACAACAACATTTACTGCTCCATTTGATACTGAATATTTTGAATTAGTTTTTATTGTTGGAAGGATTATTTTTCCATCCCAATCATCTCCTCCTGTAACAATGGTTCCATTAGGAATTTCTGCACTATAATCATAAGTTCCCTGTCTTGTTAATGTAAAATCATTTGGGATTGTTACGCTTCCTGAAGATAATAGGGGTTTAAGATTTAGTCTTATTACTTTGTCTGACGGAATTGATGAAGGAATTATAACTTGTTGTAGGTTTCCGCTGTCTTCCCCGACAATTATTTCTGTTGTGTTCTCCCCCACATTAACTATTTCTTCTTCTGCATATTCTTCTCCTTCAACAAGATCTATTGTAATTTCTTGTACTCTGGAATTATAAGTCTTGCCCCCAATGTCTGCCTGTAATCTTGCGTTATAAGTTTTAGGGCTAAAGTATTCTGTATCAATAGTTATTTCATACATTAGTGTAGTTTCACCCATTCCATTTTGATATCCGTAGCCATATCCGTAATTAAAATTATATTGATATCCATATCCAAAAGAATTATCATAACCATATCCATAACCCTCACCTCTTCCAAAAGAACCACTTATTTTTTCAATGCTCACTCCTTCACATCCATTTAAAGTTTCTCCATCAAGATTAAAAGAACATGTTTTGCTTCCTATTTTTAACATAAGAGAATTAATCGGGAGATACTGGTCTTGTGATTGAATTTCAAGACTAGCTATAAATTTTATTAATTCACCTTTGTTAACTTCACTTTCAAAACCATCTGCAATATCAAGACTTAAAATAAAAGCTTTTGCAGGTCCAGCGAAGAGAATTAAGCCTAAAATAAAAATAGTGAAGATGCTTGCGATTAATTTTGTTTTATTGATTTTCATGTTTTTGATAGACATTTTGCACTTAAAAATGTTTTTATGTTTTAGAAATATAGAAAAGTCTATTTTTAAACCTTTCTCTATTGGGTGTTACTTTAAAATAAGAACAAAAACAGAAGATTTAAATAAGAAGAAATTTAAAATATAACATTTAAATATGTGATAGAATATATATTTTAAAATGAAAGGGAAAAAATTAATCATTCAAATACCTGCTTATAACGAGGAGAAAACAATAGGCGAGGTTATAAAAGAAATTCCGAGAAATATTAAAGGAGTTAAGGAGGTTAAGGTTTTAGTTATTGACGACGGTTCTACTGATGATACAATTGAAGTTGCAAGAAAAGCTGGTGCTGATTATGTTACAAGAAATAAAGAGAATTTGGGGTTAGGGAAAAATTTTAGAAAAGGGATAAATAGCGGTCTTAAATTAGGAGCAGATATTATAGTTAATATAGATGGGGACGGGCAATTTAATTCAAAAGATATTCCTAAATTAATTAAACCAATTTTAGATGAAGAGGCAGATATGGTCACTTGCTCTCGTTTTTTAAATACAAAATTAACTAAGAACATGCCTTGGGTTAAAAAATGGGGAAATAGAAGATTCACTAAATTAATTAATAGAATTACTGGGCAAAGGTTTACAGATACTCAGTGTGGGTTTAGGGCGTATTCACGAGAAGCTTGTTTAAGAATGAACATCAAAGGAAAGTTTACATATACTCAGGAAGTTTTTATTGACTTGGTTGAAAAAGGAATCAAGATAAAAGAAATTCCTTTGGAAGTAAGATATTTTCAGAAAAGAAAAAGTTACATCTCGGGAAAACTTACAAAGTATGGATTCAAAAGTATAGCGATTATAGGTAGGGCTACAAGAGATACACAACCATTAACTTTTTTTGGAATGCCAGGATTAATTCTTTTTATTTTAGGAGTGATTGGAGGGGGATTTTCATTTTTCTATTGGCTGACTCATTTAATGACAACACCAATTAGAACTTTATTAAATCTGAGCATCTTTCTAACAATTGCAGGAGTTTCATTAATAGTTTTGGCATTACTTGCAGATATGATGAAAACAATTAGAGTAGATCAAGAAGAAATACTTTATAGATTAAGGAAAAGAGCTTTTGCAAGGAAGGAGTGAAGGGATGAAACGAAAAGTTTTAGTTTTTGCTTCTACTTTTCCAAGATGGAAAAATGATACTTTGCCCCCGTTTATTTATGAACTTTCTAAAAGATTAACCAATGAATTTGATGTTTCTATTTTAACTCCTAATTATCCTGGAGCAAAACAAGATGAAATTATGGACAAGATGAAAGTTCATAGATTTAATTATTTTCTAAAAAAATATCAAAAATTAGCAGGAAGCGGAGGGATTTTGCCAACTCTAAAAAAGAATAAATGGTTTTATTTTCAGGTTCCATTTTTTATGATTGGAGAATTTTTCGCACTAAAAAAACAGATAAAAGAAAATCGTCCAGATATAATTCATGCTCACTGGATAATCCCTCAAGGGATTGCATCTTATTTGAATTATAAAATTTATGGAGTTCCTTATGTAATCACAACTCATGGAGGAGATATTTTTGGATTGCAAGGGAATATTCCAACATATATTAAAAAAATTGTTTTAAGAAATGCCAAAAAGATAACTGTAGTCAGCAATGCAATAAAAAAGGAAATGCACGAGAAAATTGATCTTACTTTAAAGATAGATGTTATTTCTATGGGGGTGGATAGCAAAAAGTTTAATCCAAGCAAAAAAGATAATTCAATAAAAAAGAAATATAAAATTAATGGTCCATTTTTGCTTTTTGTTGGAAGATTAGCAGAAAAAAAAGGTGTTGAATATTTAATAAAAGCGATACCGAATATTATTAAGAAATTTCCAAAAACAAAATTAATGATTATTGGAGCTGGAACTTTAGAAAAGGAATTAAAAGAGCAAACTAAAAAATTAAAATTAGAGAATAAAATTATTTTTACTGGTGCAATACCCAACACTCAACTTCCAAAATATTATGCTACTTCTGATGTTTTTATTGGACCGAGTATTGAAGCAAAGGACGGAGATAGAGAAGGGTTGCCAGTTACTTTAATGGAAGCAATGTCGTCGGGTTCTATGATTATTGCAACAGACTTAGAAGGAAATATGGATTTAATCAAAGATAAATGTAATGGATTTTTAGTTAAACAAAAAAATAGTCAAGATGTAAGCGATAAAATTATTAAATTACTAGATAATAAAAAATTGTTTGGTAATATTAAGCGAGAAGGAATTAAAGAAATTAAGAAAAGATTTGATTGGGATGTTATTGGAAAGAAATATTTGGGGGTTTTGAGATGAAAATTTTAATACCTACTTTGGGGAACAAAATAGCAGGACCAGAAGTATGGAAAGAGATGTTAATAGAAAATCTTAAAGATAAACATGAAATAATCCAATTTAACTCATTAAAAACATCAGAGGTAATAAAAGGATTATATTATGTACTGGGAACAGATATTATTCATTCCTATAATCAATCTGTGGGAACGATTTTAACATTATTTTTATCTAAAATATTTGGGAAGAGAATAATCCACACAGTTCATGGGAATTATTATGAAGAACAAGAAAATAAGAAAGGATTAAAAAGAATTTTTTGGATACCGTTTAATAAATTATGTAATAAACTAGCAAATAAAATTACTTTCCCCTCAAAATATCTATATAATGAGATATTAAAAAGAGAGCCTTCTCTAAAAGAAAAAAGTGTTGTAATTCCTAATGGAATTGATATTAAAAAAATAAGAAAAATTAAAAAATATACTAAAAGGAAGTTAGGATTAAAAAAATTAGATTTTTTAATTGTTGAGATAACTAATTTTAATTATGAGATGAAAGCTGCAGGAATAAATTTGTTAGTTAAAGATTTTAAAAAATTCAAATTAAAAAATAAAAATTCTTATTTATTCATAATTGGCAATGGAAAACTTTTAGAAAAATACAAACAAAAATATGAATCAGATAACATTCAGTTTTTAGGGTTTAAAAAAGATGCAATTGAATATATTAAGGCTTGTGATTTATTTGTTCATTATAGTTATTTAGACTCTTTTGGAATTGTCTTACTTGAGGCAATGGCTTGTGGGAAACCAGTTATAGCTAAAGGTTTTTCCTCTTCAAAAGAAATTTTAGATAATTCTATCTCTTTATCTACTCTAAACAAAAAAGATTTAGAAAAACTTAAACAACAATCTAAGAAGAGAGGGGTTTATTATGATATAAGAAATGTAACTAAAAAATTTGTGAAGGTTTATAAAAATGATTAAGAAAAAAATTTTTTTGATTTATTTAATATTTTTAGTAGCAATATTTTTAACATTTTCGATAATAATTCAAAAAGTTCCTCTTTTTGCAGATGGTTCACAACATGGAGGAATAATTAGAGAGATTACTAAAACAAATTTTTTGCCTTTAGATGATTTTCAAGGAACACAAAGAAATAATTTAAACTCCCCCATTTCAATTAGGACACCTTTTTTATATTATCTCTCTTTTTATATTTCTGGGGCGATTATTACACTTATTATTTATAATAATATTAATTTTTCTCTCTTTTTATTAAATGTAATTCCAATAATCATTTCCATGTTATTCATATTTTTAATATTTAAAAAAATTTTCAATAAAATAATAGGATTAATTGGAGCCACAATTTTTATCTTTTCTAATATTTGGCTTTGGATGATTGTACATAGATTAATGGAACCATTGATAATTTCTTTATTTTTAGCTATTTTTTATTTAATACTCTTAAAAAATGAATTAAACACAAAAAATTTAGTTTTATTTTCTTTTTTATTTGTTGGATTATTATTCATAAAACAATCTTCCTTTTTTGTGATATTCCCACTGCTATTGGCAGTCTTGTTCAAATTTGGGTTTAAAAAAGTATTTTATTTATCTCTAATGATAGGCATCCTTTTCTTTCCATTTATCTTATTTTCAATTAATAATTCTGGAAGCATTGGATTAACCCCTCCAGGCATACCTTTAGTAGATACTTTTTTTTTAAATCCGTGGTGGGAATCTGATATAAATAGTTGGGAGATAGAATTAAATAATTTATCTAATAGTACAAATTTAAGAGAAAAGACCCTGCTCCAATTTAAAAAAATTCAATTATCTCCTCAAAATCTTTTAAAATCAAAGAATTATTTGGGAATTGTGCAAGAATTTTTCATTTACCCAATTATTGAAGAAGGGCATAGAGGTTATTCTCCAATTACCCAAAAGAATAGTTTTAGACCTTTTTTCTTTATGTTAATCCTATTTGCGTTATTTATCCCCTATTATTATCAATTTATCAAAAAAGAAAATTCTTTTAAGGTTTTTAATTTAATTTTGTTTTTAACTATTTTAATAGTTTTATTTGGGTGGATGAAGGTTTCTGTTTTTAGATATTTCCTTTTTGTTACTCCATTAACACTCATCTTTTTTATTTATCCATTAGTAAATTTAAAAAATAAAAATAAATACGCCTTTCTTTTAATGTTCTTTTTGATAATGCTTACATTATTTATTAATTTGGGATTTGAAATTCAGAGAGATTTAAACTATCAATATACTATCGGGCATAGGGCTTTACTAATAAAAGAGGGTGGATTATCAGAAACCATTGAAATCTCTAATTTTATTAAAACAAATGTTCCCAAGGAGGAAAATATCTTTACGAATGTGGCAGAATTTAGTTATTATTTTGACAGAAAAATTATATGGGACGATAGATTATTTTTTATCGAAAAAGAGGAGGATATATTGAAAATGTTAAATCATTATAATTTTAAATATGTTATTGTTCCATTTTATTCTGGAACAATTGATAAAAAATACTGGAAATATTATGAAGGGATTCCTTCAGATAGCACTTTTAATAAATTACTTATAAATTCAAAATATTTCATAGTAGTAAAAGAATATAATGCTTTCAAGATTTATAAGTTAAATATAAAGAATGAAATAATAACTTAAAAATGAAACCACAAACTAATTATAAAAAATTTTATGAAGATTATGGGTGCCAATGGTCTTTATCAGACAAAAAAAAATATATAATTTTAGCATCGAAATGGAAAACTAAAAAAATAATACAAATAATCTCTAAATCTCAAATAGCAAAAATTAATAGTGTACTGGAATTTGGTTGTGGTCCAGCATATATATTAAAAAGTATAAGTAAAGAACTCAAAATCCAAAAAAGCTATGGTATAGATATCTCTCATTCTATGCTTAAAAATGCAAAAAAGAATTTTCCTAAAGCTAAATATTATGAAATGGCAGATTTATCAAAGTTTAATAAAAAGATGGATTTAATTCTTTTTATAGATGTATTAGAACATCTCCCCAACCCAAAAAAAATCCTAAATCAAGCAATCAAAATATCCAAATACCAGTTTATTAAAGTCCCTTTAGAAAATACTTTAATCCGAAATTTCGCAAGATATATCGGATTAAATAAAAAAAGTCCAGAAGGACACATAAACTTTTGGAGTAAAAAGGAGTTTTTAAAAAATCTTTCGAAGTGGAATTTAAAGATAATGAACTACTACCATGGAAATCCTCCTAAAGATTTACAATTTTATAACAAAGGATACAAGAAAGAAAAAGGGCTGAGAAAGTTTTTTGCATATTCTTATGATATATGTAGCAAGATTTTTTTCCAGTTTCAAAACATTTACTCAAAACTTTTTAATTCTCAATTATTTATATTAACCAAATCAAAAAATGAAAACACAAATTAAAACCTCACTTAGCATAGGAATTTTAATCTCAATAGTAACACTTTTCATATATTACATAATAAAACATATCTCAGATTTTAAGCAATTGTCTTTAGTAAATCCTTTTTATCTTGTAATTTTATTGGCTTTGTTTATCTTTACTTATTTTCTAATCTCTCTCGTCACAAAAAACCTCTTAAAACCCCTCGGTGTTCGTCTTAAAAATTTTGAAGCTTTTGCTCTTTCAATAGTTACTGGTTTCTACAATCTCATAACCCCTTTTAGAGGAGGTATGGCTACAAGAGCAATCTACCTAAAAAAGAAACATGATTTTTCATACACAGAATTTTTATCATCTCTTGCAGGAATGTATGTAATCGCTTTTTTAATTGCAAGTTTTTTAGGATTACTTAGCACATATTTAATTTATTTAACAGAGGATATTTTCAGTCCGATTCTTTTTATGATTTTTCTCGGGATTTTCCTGCCATTATTATTAATAGTAATTTTCTCCCCAAAACTTCCAGAAACAAAAAACAATTTTATCAATAGATTTATTAAAGTAATAAATGGCTGGCACACAATTAAAAATAATAAAAGAATAATTTTTATTATATCTTCTTTAACTTTAATTCAATTATTGATTGGCTCATTAATGATTTATTTGCAATTTCAAGTTTTTGGAATAGAAATTAATTTTATAAAATGTATCTTTCTTACTTCAATAGGAAGTCTTAGTTTGTTAATTGCTATAACACCTGCTAATCTCGGAGTCGGCGAAGCAGTAACTGTTTTCTCTGCCCTTACAATTGGAATAACTGCAACACAAAGTTTATCTGTTGTATTGCTTGGCAGAGCAATTCAATTTTTAGTCCTTTTCATCCTCGGTCCAATATTTTCTTATATTTTATTAAATAATAAACCAAATCAAAATGCTTCAAAAAACTAAACAAATACTGCAAAAGAGTTTTTATCAGTTATTAGTAATTTATGCTATCTTAGTTTTACTTATTTCATTAAACTTATTCTGGAAATATTCTCTGCAATTCCAAATCTTTGCATTTATCATAGCTATTTTAGGGATAACAATAATTTCTAAAGAAAAATTATCTAAAAAACAATTTAACAAAAAATTTCATTACATTTTATTTGCATTGGCAATCATATTAATAATTTTATTTAGAACTCTCCCTTATATTAGTAATTCAATTCCTCTTGGATATGATACAGGAATTTATAAATATGGAATAAAACACGGACTACAAAATTTAGATAGTTGGATTTTACAAGGGGGATTAGAACCTGGTTTTCTTTATTTAATGCAACCTCTTAAATTAATTTTCTCATCTCAATTTATTTTAACATGGCTCTTAATTGGATTTTGTGCTTTGCTTGGAACTGCGGTTTATTTTGTAACAAAAGAATTTTCAAATAAACAAACAGGATTAATTGCTTTGTTTCTTTACACATTTTCATTAATTCAATTCAAGGCATTTTGGTTTATGTATTATAAAAACATAATTGGGATGTCTTTGCTCTTATTCTCAATTTATTTCCTGAAAAAATCACAAGACTCTGACAATAAAAAATATATTTGGATGTTTATTTTATTAGCAGGATTAATTGGTGCAATCCACAGACCTTGTTTTTACATTTTTGGATTAAGTTATTTTTTCTATGCTTTTATTTCTCCATATAAAAATAAATCATATAATTTAGAAACATTAAAGAAAAATGTTTTTTATGGAATTGGAATTTTAATTATTTCCAGTTTATTTTATCTAGGGCAATTTAAACAGGCAATTTTAATTATGTTTTCTCCTGTTTTACAAGGGTTTATTCAAACAGGCGAATCTTCAGGAACATTTATTAACTTTTTCACATATCAGTTCTCATCTTTATTTTATCTTCCATTTGCAATGCTTGGTTTATTTTATTTCATAAGAAAAAAAGATTTCAATATTCTTGTAATATGGGCGATAATAAATTTCTCAATTGTTTATTTCCAGTTTTTCTTTTTTAACAGATTTATAATTTTCCTTGATTTAATCTTAATAATAATGGCTTCTTTTGGATTTTCAATAATAATCCAGCATAAAAAGAAATTAGGAATTATTATATTAATAATAATGCTGTTCTCAGCAGGTTTTGTTTCCTTAAATGATGCAAGAGATTCAAAACCATTAATCACGGAATCAGAATTTCAAACAATAAACTATTTATCAACAACAGAAAAAAACGCTTTTGTTATGTCTACATCTTCAATATACTCTCCTTGGATTTTAGGATATTCAGATAGAAAAACAATTGCTCCTGGTTTATTTGATTATAGTAAACACAATCAGGAAGAATGGATTATTTTTTGGACAACAGAAGATATTAATCAAATAAAAGAATTTATGAACCAGTATGAAAAACCCCTTTACATCTTCATAGGACAAAAACAAAAAGACAATTTAGAACAATTTACAGAATGTTTTGAACTTTATTATAATCAAAATACAAATAAAATCTATAAATATACTTGCTAAAATGAAAAACAAAAACCCTTATATTGAATTTATAAAAATATTAGTTATCATTATGGTTCCACTAATATTTATTGAATTTGTAATTTATTCTAATATTAAACCACAGGATTTTAATTATTTTTATGATATTGGAAGTGAAGAAGATGATTATCTCTCCCCTGTTGCAAGGATTTCAGACAAAATAAATAATTCTGAAATAAGTTGCAGAAATTTAACAGACCAGTTAGTTTATTTTGATATTCCTATTCCAAAAAGAGCAAATGAAATTAACTTATCAATAAAATTTAAAGATAATTTTCCAAATAATTCTAAATTTTCAATTGGAGCAAAAGACCAAGAAGAATGGCATTACTCATACAATTTAATTTATGACAATACAATTGAAGAATTAATAAAAAAATATTATTATGGAAGAAAAGATAATTTATTCTTATTTAAATTAAATGAATATGTTAAAGAATACTCAATAGATGATTTTTCAAAAAACCCTCCTCAAATAAAACTTGCAACTGATTTAAACATAACAATCCCTGAATTTAAAATCAATAATTATCAACCTCAAGAATTTATAATTAACACTGCATTAAGAAGCCCAAAAACTTTTTATGTTTATATTAAAGGAAATTTTAATGTTGAAGTTTGGAAAAGAGATTTAAACTGGTATGAAAATGAGGATGAATTAAATATTTCTTTATATGATTTAAATGATAAATTAATTGCTTCTGAAATAATTGAAGATGATGGAGAGGATGATAAAGAATCTGATAAAGATAATGACGACGAGGAAAAAGGCGAACTTAGTGTTAATAATTTGCAAGAAGGAGTTTACAAATTAGCATTAAAAAATAATGGGGATATGCTGATTACTAAGATAAAACTAAACCAAAATAAAATTGTCCTCTATAAAGAAGTATTTTTAGCTCAAAGCAGTATTTATTTTGATAATTTTGAAGAAGATTCAGAAATTTATTTTAAAGTCCAAAAACCTTTAACTTTGACTGCTCAAACTTTGCATGATGTGGCATTACAAACAATATATGTTAATGATGAATTCTTAAAAATTAAAAAAAGAAATAAAGATTATAATTTGAATTTAGATTCTTCAAATGATTTTTACAAACTAAAATCAAAAATAAATGATATTATAATAAAAGGTCCTGAATTTTTTTCTTTCTCAGAAGACTCTTGGTTTAATCCTTTTGAAGGAAAAAATATTAAGTATAAGAATGATTTAAATTATTTAGAAAAAAATGCGGATTATGTCTTAGTTGATTATCTTCCTGTTCAAGATGAGGGGGAATGGAAAATAGCTTCCTTATCTTTGAATATAGAAGAAGATAATTTATATATTAAAAATGATAAATTAAGTATGATGTTTAATACTCCCCACTTAAGTCCAAACAAAAATGAAACAAATCACATGCACATCCCAATAGACTGGATAAATATCACAGTTCATAAAAAATCATGGTTTGAGGACTAAACAAAAAATGAAATTCAAAAAACTACAATTCAAAGGACACACAGCAGATATAATTAATCATATATTTCAGGCATTATTAGTCGCATATCTTCTTTTACTTTTAATTGAGCAAATATGGACTGGGAGTGTTTCTCTGTATGTAAATCTTAACTATCTTTTAGTTGGAGTTATAATTGTTGGAATTTTAGATGTTTTTTCAGAACATCCTGAAAAAGAAAAACAAAAAATAAAATGGTGGGACTATGGGTTTATATCTATTTTAGGGATTTTAGGATTTATAATAATCAAATTTAAAACAGGAGAATTAGGCTGGCTTTCATGGATGATTTCTGTAATTGCAGGAATATTGATTGTCTTACTTTCTATTCTTGTTTTAGAAGATGAAGAAGAAATTAAAAAAGTTAAGGCAAAAGTTTACAAAAATAAACCTTTACTATGGAAATTAGGAATTATCATAACTATCTTAGTTTTATCTTTTATATCAATCTTAATAACAATTTTTACTGAAATATCTTATCTTGAATCACTAAGAATTATCTTTGGCTCTGTTTATGTTTTATTCTTGCCTGGATTTGTTATTAGTTATCTCTTTTTTCCAAAGACAAAAGAATTTGAATCAGAGTCAAAAGAAAAAGGTGCAATAGACTGGATAGAAAGGATTGCCTTATCTTTTGCTTTAAGTATTGCAATTGTTCCTCTTGCTGTGTTTTACCTTAATCTTATTGGAGTTAAGATTAATTTATTAAATAGTTTTTTAACAATTTTAGGAATAATTATTATTTCCTTTGGAGTTTTATATTTCAAAAATAAAAAAACAAAATGAAACAAAATTTATTTAAAGAAATTCCTATAAAAATTTTATTGGCACTAAAAGATAAATCAAATAAAGGAAAAAATAAATCTAAAATTGCAAGGAAAATTCATTGCACAAATTCCCATTGCTCGATTATGATGGATAGTTTTGAAAATATTGGGCTTTTAAGAACTGAAAAAAGTGGAAGAGAAACAAGAAGTTATTTAACAAAAAAAGGGGAAAATTTAGCAGACAAATTTATTTTAATAAATAAAAAGATTAAGGGCAATTTCTCAACATATTTATTGGGAGGGGATTAATCTGTAAACATCAAATTAAATAATTTAGGAAATTTATATTTTTCATTTAGATAATTTATTTCAAAATGTTCTTTAAGATACTTATATCCATTTGGATCAAAATCTTCCCCATCTGCTGTTACAAATAAAAATATTGCTCTTGTACTCTGAAGTTGTATTGCACTCGCAAGAATTTTACAATCTGTATAATTTGGAATTATCTCATGAATTTTATTTGCAAGATTATTATCTATTTGATTAACATGGATAACTTTTTCATCAACCATTGTTTTTAGAAATTTCTCTATTTTCATTTCTGATAGATGCCTTTGATTTGCAAATTCTAAAGATATTTTTTTTGAATCTCTCTCTTTGAATTGTTCATAAAGTTGTTTAGCAAATGGGACATCTCTTGAAGACAAATCTTTTTCTAATGAAAAATCTTGATTTTTTATTTTACTAATAACTGCTTTGTGAATATGAACCCTTTTTTTAATTATATTTGATAATTCTTCTAAGACTACTCCACATAAAATAAATTCTCCCTTTTTATTTTGAATAAATAAATGGCATTTTTTTAAAATACCCTTGCTAGTTTTTTCAGCATAATTAGAATAATGAAAAATAATGTTTGTATCTAAAAAACTATCCTCCTCCATTTAATCTTCTCCTGTCCACTCTTCCATGATCTTTCTGCTTTTCTCTGCATCCTCAGATAATTTAATTGAATCTGGATCAAATTCAACAAGTTTATTCAAATAATCCGATTTTAAATCTAAAAGAGATTCATAAAAACATTCTTTTCTCACTTCAAGGTCATCTCCAATATAAAATTTTCGTAATATATCTTTAGGCATAGGAGTTTTCCCAGATGTTTTGCTTTTATATAACTTATATAATGCAATAAATTTCCAAAGAGAGTTAAAGGTTAACAAAATTTTATTTCTATGGTCTTGTAAATTAGTAATTTTAGAAAGTTTATTTACTAAAGAAAATAGCATTTCAGTTAATTCAAAAACCTCTGGGAATTCATTATCAATCGGACAATTAATAAAAAATTTATTTAGTAAGTTTAAAATTATCGCATCATCCCATTTTTGAATATTTGTTTTTTCAAAAAAAGTGTCTGTAATTACATATAATTCTTCATCATATTTTTTATGTTGTTCTTTTTGAATTTGTAAAGAACCCTTATCTCTATTTTCATCTACATATTCTTTAATTAAATTTTGAACTTTGGTTCTGTGGCTTAACTCAGTTTCTTCGTGATATTCTATGCTTGGGTCTGCGACCATTTGAGGAATCATTCCATAAAGATACCAAATAATTGGTAAGTCATTTAATCCAGAGTCTTTATTATCTATAACATGAACTGCACATTTTGCAAGATGGGTTTTTGAAGGTATTTTTCTATAAGATTTATATTCTTGTATGATCAAACTAAATAATGTTCTAAATTTTTTTCTTTCCTCTTCGGTGATTGGAATATCAAAATAAGTATCTCCAAATATTTTCTGATATATTTTTGCTTTATCTGTGGAAAGGATCTCTTTAACTTTTCTTTCTTTTTTTAATTCTTCGAGATAATTATTTATCGTTGACCAATTAGATTCTGCTTTTTTACGAATTTGTTCAATAGAAAGAGGGCATTTATTTAAGCTTGAGAGAATTTCTTCTTTTATTTGTTGAGTGGTTTTTCTAATTGCCATAAGAATTCACCTCCTCTTTTTTTCATATCTACTTATAATAAGTAGAATTTATAAATGTTTCTATATTCAATAAATTAAAATTCTATATAAGATGTATAGAAAGACTTAAATAGTATAGATGATTTTATATAAAATAAAATGTCTATTTGGAAAAAGAAAAAAGTAAAATATCTTGATGATGGAGATAGTGGAAAATTTGCAGATGGAACTCCATTCAGGTTAGCGAGAGTAAGAGCCCATGAGAAACATCAATATGGGGGATCTACTGCAACAAAAGTTTTAGCAGGAATACTTGGAAGGTCGAAAGGAATTGTAATGAGTAAAACAGTTGCGGTAGGAAGATATGGAAGAAAAATTGTAGAACTAAAAAATAAAGACGGTTCAATAAATGCGAGAATGAGAAAAAAAGGGCATAAGAATAAAGGACGATGATAACAAATAGAAAAACAGAAGATTTTGAAGACGACAGAAATAAGTGGAAAATTTATTTTGATATAGAAAAAAGCCCAATGGGTAGAGGAGATTCTACTATTCTAGTAAGTTTTGTTATTAATAGAGAATATCTAAAACAAGATTTAAAAAATTTAGGGAAGTTGAGAATAATTAAACAAGGGAAGATATTTTTAGAAAATTAAATTACGGAGGATATAAACATGGCAAAGAAAAAATTTTATAAATCTTGGACATTTTTGTTCAATTTTATAGTTGTTGTAGCTCTTGGATTTGCAGGGATACAAGCACCAATTAGTACAGAATGGCAGATAACTACATTGGGTTTAATAAACTTAGCTCTAAGACTTAAAACACGAAATGCAATAATTTAAATTCAATTAAATTAAAGGAGGAAAAAATAAAAATGGTAACAACAGGAGAAAAACCAGGAAAAGGAACGTATAGTTGTAGAAATTGTGGTCAAGAAGTAACTCTTGATGACACTACAGACACAATGCCCCCTTGTCCTAAATGCAGTCATACGGAATTTAATTAAAATGACAGACTTTAAAAACGAATTTTCTTGGTCAAAATCAAGAGATGGCTTATTTAATGAGTGTAAAAGAAAATATTTTTTTAACCATTATGGATCTTGGAATGGCTGGGACCATAATGAATTAGATAGAACAAAAAGAATTTATTATTTAAAAAAATTAAATACAAAAGAAATTTGGTTGGGTCAAATTATACATGAAGTAATAAAATATGTTCTGAATCAGTTAAGGATTGGGAAAATAATTTCATTAAGTCATGCTATGGCAATTTTAAGGAAAAAATTTGAAGAGGGTTTTATCCAATCTTCTCTAAAAAGATATACAGGATTTAATAGTAAGTCTCATAAATTCTTTGAGAAAGAATATGGGATAGATATTTCAAAAGAAGATAAAAAAGAATTATTAAAAAAAGCCGAATTATGTCTAACTAATTTTTATAATTCAGATACTTTTATGACAATAAGAAAAACCTCTATTGAAAATTGGATTTTCTTAGAAGATTTTTTGAATTTTGATTTTGAAGGAAACAAAATCTTCTTAAGCATGGATTTTGCTATGAAAGAAGGAGATAAAATAATCCTTTATGATTGGAAGACTGGGCAAGAAAGAACAGCAGATTTTGATTTGCAACTTACTTGTTATGCTTTATATGTTTCAGAAAAATTAGGAGTTTCACCTGAAAATATTACTGCTAAAATATTTAATCTTTCAATAAATAAAGAAGATGTTTTTGAGATAAATAAAGAAAAATTAGAAGATATGAAAAAGTATATTCGAGAGAAAATTAAATTGATGAAGTCACTTTTGGTAAATATAGAAGAGAATGTTGCTAAAGAAGAAAAAGAATTTCCAAAAGAAGAGGGATTTTATTGTTCAAGATGTAACTTTAAGAAAATTTGTTCTGGAGAATGGTAGATTTTTTAGAAAAATATTGTGAGTTGGATACTTTGGCAGAGATTAGGATTATTGAGAGGTTGGGGGAGGTTATTTGAAAAGATTAATAATCTAAAAGTTGCATTTTAATCGCCTTCGCCAATACTTGAGCCAAACGCGGTGGGACAGCATTCCCTACTTGTCTCCATTGAGTTTTAAAATCTCCAGTTAAATGATAGTCATCTGGAAGTGTTTGTATTCTTTTGATCTCAGAGATTCTCAAGAATCTATTCTTCCAATGAAAAGGTCCCATGTTATTTGAATGGCTGGCTTGTATTGTCCAAGAAGGTCTGTTTGGAGAAAGTTTTAACAAGAATGACCAATATCTTGATCTCCATATGAATTCGGGGTTTGGATGCCCTCTTTCTTTTGTAAAAAAAAGGTAATTGTTTCCAGGAGGAACTTGTTTTAATAATTCTTTATGTTTAGATCCTGCTTGCATATTTATATCTTCTGGTAATTCAATATCTAGATCCCCAATAGCTTGAGAACAAGTAATCCAAGACATTTTTCCCGCCCCCGATTTAGAGTGAGTTTCCTCTGGGAATTTAAAATCTGGCAAGTGCTTTTTTACACCCACACAAATAAATCTTTCTCTAGTTTGGGGAACTCCATAATTCGCACAATTAATCACTTTAAAAAATATTTTGTATCCTAACTCCTCGCTTCTTTTTTTTAAAAACTCTAAAGCATCTGAGTGGGGTTTAAATGCAAATCCGGGTACGTTTTCTAATAAGAAAATATTTGGATTAATTTCTTCTACTGCACGAAAATATTCCATTATTGTGTATGATCCTTCAGAATCTTCAAGTGCCCTTTTTTTAGACTTCAAATAAAATCTTGATTTAGAAAAAGGGGGACATGGAGGACCTCCGATTAACACATCAACCATCGGTTTTCCAATTTTCTCAAGTAAATTCTTAAATTTAATCTCTCGTATATCTTTGCATTCTACAATTCTTGGTAAGCCATTTTTTATTAAACTATCACAAGCAGGTTTCCAATAGTCAGTAGAATAAAGAATATTATAGTGTTCTTTTTTAAATCCGAGATCCATACCTCCTGCTCCAGAATATATGCTAATTATATTGTGCTTGTTTTTCATATGTCTTAATTAGAGGTTATCCTTTAAAAATCCAATCATCGCTTTTCCCATTAAGGGAGGAACAGCGTTTCCTATCTGCTTTTGAATAGATCTTCTTGACCCGTAGAATTTATACCTTGCAGGAAAGGTTTGTATTGCGGCAATTTCTGGAACTCTCAACCTTCGATTGTTCCAATGAAAAGGTCCCACCCAAGGACCCGGTTGAGCTACAATTGTCCAAGATGGTTTATCTGGAGAAAGTTTTAAGAGAAATGACCAAAATCTTGTATTACCTTTAAATTTGGGATTTTTACAACCTCTCTCAGTAGTAAGAGCAAAATAATTCTCTCCTGGAGGGATTAGCTTAAGATGTTTTCCATAAGTTCCCTTAGTAGTTACTTCTTCTGGCTCAAAATATTTCTTCGTATTAAATTTTTTAATAAATTTTCCAACATTTTCATGAGGTTTTAATCCTAACAATTTGGCTTCACTAGGATCTGCATGAGTTTTCTTGGGTTCACCCTCTTTAAATTTGTGTTTTGAACCAATTACAAAAATCCTTTTTCTTTTTTGCGATACTCCATAGTCTAAAGCTAGCGCCTTTATCACCTGAAAATCATATCCCAGTTTTTTTATCGAATTAATTAGCTTTTCAATAACTTTCTTATTTGTTGGGTGCAATAAACTTTCTACATTTTCAAACAAAAACCCGTCAGGTTTTAATGCTCTCACAATTCTAATATATTCATCAACCATATTTCTTGGATCTTTTTCGATCTTCCTTTTTTTATTTCCTATCCAATATCCTGCTTTAGAAAATGGTTGGCAGGGTGGACCCCCAAGAAGAATAAACTTCTTGTAATTATGTTTTTTTAACACTTCCTTATATTTCTGAATTGGAAAGTCTCGAACATCCGCACAATGAATCTCTGCACCATTAAATAACTTATTTTTCTTTAATGTTTCAACACTATCCTTATCAAAATCTAATGAGAATATAACTGGCACTCCAGCCATGTGGCTTGCGATATCTAAACCTCCACAACCACTAAATAAACTAAGCGCAACAACTTTACTCATTTAAGATGCCTCTTATTTTGTTAGCCACTTTAATATATTCTTTAGATGGATAAAAAACCTTTGAGGTGGGAAGGAATAACTTTTCTTCCTGTAATTTAGTAAATTTGAGAAATCCGCCATCTTTTTTTATTTTTTGTAAATAATCCATTTTTGCTTCATTCAACAAAACTTTATACTGTTCATCAAAATATATTAACCCTTTATCATAAGCTGTATGATGTAATGAACATAAACAAACACCATTCTGAGGATCGTCATTCCCTTTTTCATCTGCATGAGGAACGATGTGTGCCGCCTCAACTAATTCTAACTGAATTCCACAAATTGCACACCGATGATTATAGGCTTCATAAATTATCCTTCTAAATGATATATCTCTCTTAAATTTCTTGTGTGTTACAGTAAACTTTTGACTTTCAATACTAAACTTCGCTTCTTGTTCCTCTGTTTCATCTACCTCCTCAGATTTTTGTATTAATTTTAATAGTGCTTTTTCATCACTTTGATGCATTGATTGAAAATTTTCCAGATATAAACCCAAATACTCTGGTTTAAAAGAGATAATTCTTTGACCTCTCTTATCCACATATTCAGCAATTCCTTGTTTTATCGTTTTCTCTTGCAGAGAAAAACGAGAATATAATGAAACAACTTTTTTGCCATTAATCCTTGGTAAGTACATAAAAGGATTCCATGCTGTTAAAGTATTATGTTTATCAGAGTATCCAAAAATTAACAAAGGCTTCCCACTATTTTTCGCAGGCAATAAATTACTAGACTTCTGGATTTGGATTCTGCATTCATTTCTATTACCTCTTCCCTTTCCTGAATCATGAAGATTTTTGATTAGAATATAGACGGGCTTTTTATTAATATTGAATAAATAAGGATTCTTTCCAGAAATGAATTGCACATCATCTGAATAAGACCTTAATGAATCTATTAAAAGATATTTTAAATCTGTGCCTTTTAAAATTGTTATCCCCCCCTCTCTTGCCATAAAAAATAGAGTAAAATATACTTTATAAATCTTGAGCTTTTTATAGCTTTAACCCCCCAATCAGTCACCTCCCAAACAATAGTCTATTATGCCGACTGACTCTTTTTAACTTGTCGACGGAATTTTTGCAATTTTGATTTTAAATATCTCAAATCAACACAGTCAGCAAATTTTTTATATTTTGAAACTAAATTTCTATCAGTTACAACAAAAAACCAGTCATCATAGTTTTTATTCAACAATTTTACTTTTTCTTTAAGATTTTTGATTTTGCTTAAAGCAGAACCAGTTTCAACTTCAATAGCACATTTTTTTTTACCAATTTCAAAAACAATGTCCGGCTTTTTTGTAACAAACTTTTGAACTTGAATTCCCTTGCTTTCCAGATAATTAGCAGTATCATAAACAACAAATAGATGGGCCAAAGATTCATTAAATCTCGGCTTCAATAAAAACTCTTCTTTTTTGTTTGATGCTAATCTTTTATATTTCGCAGTTTTATAACCCTTTGATAAAAGATACTTTACTTCATCTTTATTAAGTTCGCTTTTCTTAAAAAATCTCTTAAATTCATCAACTTTTATTTTAACATCTTTGCCTTTTTTTATTGAATTATTTATTTTATTTAATTCATCTGCATTTGTGGTAATTAATTTATGTTCTTCAGGCGAAGCAATAACTCTTATTTCAGAGTGGTCGTCTTCCATAATCAAAAGTCCTTCCCCAACATTTGCTGTCAGTAAATGGGTCCTCTCAGATGAACTTAAATGAAAGGTTTTGCAGATGTTGTCAATCACAGCTGGCTTTTGCCTCATTAATAAAGTATAAGCAGAATTTGCCAGGACAGACCTCCCGGCTTTAGAATCAAACAGACCTTCAACCTCTTGATTAATCATTAGCAAACCAAGATTAAACTTTCTGCAGGTCTTGACAATTTCAAAAATATATCCTGATTCTTCTGTCCTTGATAACAGCGACCATGATTCGTCAATCAAAAGAATTTTCCGCTCTAAATCAGATTTCATTTTCATATAAACATAATCCAAAACCAAGAACATCATAGATGGTTTAACCTGACTCGGCATTTGCCCAATATCAAAACAAACAAAGCGGTTATCAAAATCAATATTTGTGTGCTGATTAAAAAAACTGAAAACTCCATGAACATACATGCTAAGCCTGTTAATCAAACTCCGCAAAGTTGTTTTTTCAAGATGTGTCGCCCCTTTCTCCATCTTCTCCAGAACTTTCAGCAAATTTTCTAAAATCGGCGGAGAATTATTCCATGTGTCTGGATTTTCATTAATTCCTTTAAGTTCATAAGTTTTAGTCAAAGCCCTGTCAATAAATGCTTTTTGTATCTCAGTTATCTCGCCAAGCATAATTTTCATTAAGTCCATCAGGCTCAATCTTTTATCAATATAATCATGCCCCATTAAATCAAGTGGATTAATCATAGTCTTAGAAGTTCTTGAAAGATGAATCAATTGCCCATGAAAATGATTGACGATATTTCTATACTCCCCCTGCGGGTCAATAACCATGACCTTTGTTCCATTAAGCAAGTATCTTGTTATTAAAAGTTTAGAGAAATAAGATTTGCCTCCGCCTGATTGTGCTAAAATTAATCCGTTTGGATTTGGCAGATTAAAAATATCTTTGATGATGGGAATATTGTTTTTATTCATGCCTAGCCATACGCCATTGTCATCTGCTTGTAGGAATTGGCTTGTAAACGGAAAGAACGCTGACAAGGCTTCTGTGGTGATATTTCGGCTAATATTCAGGTTATCCTCGCCTAATGGCATAATAGATTTAAATCCCTGAAGCATACGCAGGGTCGCTGTTCTTGGCAAAATCATAATGCTGTTAAGTTCAGACTCAACTTTTTTTGCCAGCAAATCAAGCTCCTTGACTGAATCTGCCCTACACATAATATAAAGACTAATGTTAAATAATCGCTCTTTTCCTTTTTGCAAATTTTTCAAAGTATTTCTTGTATCACTATACTGAATTTCCAATGAAGGGTTGATTATTCCTTTATTTTGCATTGAATATAAATCAGCTCTTTGTTTTTGAAGCTCCCGGTTTAAATCAATAAGCATATTTTCAATAGGGTATGGCTTGATATGTATACTTAAATCAAAATCTCCAAGCGAACTCACTATCCTGTCAAGAAATCCTGTTTCAACATTACGAGGATATCCAGAAGCATGAACTATTCGATAATATTTTTCATTAATCTCCAGATAATCAGGATTATTTTTAATGCACTCTGGAGAAATTGATTCTAAAAAATCTCCCTTGCCATTCCCTAAAAAGCCATTAACCAAAAGTTTTCTTAATTCAAAACAATTCAATCTTTTAACTTTGAGATTCAATGCTCTTAATCTGTCAATGCATATGTCTGTTTGAATTTCCACATCACTTTTTTCAGGTATTATTAAATAAAAAACCCTGTTCATAATTTTGCCGTTTTTTATTGTATTTTGCAGATGTTGTTTATAATCTTCAAATAAATTTAGAAATGTTTCTCCTTTTAATCTTGATTCTAAAGAAGACAAATAACTTTCCAGCTTAAGATTCTCAGTATTCATAATTATTTGTGTCGGGAAATCCAGAGAATTAAGAAATTTCTGAAATGCTTTTATAATTGCCTCTTTCTCGCCAGTCTGCTTAATGCTGAAATTTATCGGTCTTACTTTTAAAACAGAAATTTTTTTATTTTTTGAAGTAATAATAAGATTCTCTTTAACTTCTTTTACACCAATAAATTTCTCCAGTTTTTCATCGCCTTTTTTTAATTCCCTAAATCTAAAATAAATCAAATAATTTTTTATCATCTCTTCAAGATTAAAGAACATAAAAGCAATTCCAGTGAGAGAAGATATTGTTCCAAATGTAAATGCTACATACAAATTATCTATTTTTCTAAAAAACAGCAACGATAAAATGCCAAATATTAAAGCATAGACCAATTGCTTAAAAGTAAGCCCAAACATAATCCTCTCTTTATATTCTAATTGCTGGGGAATTTGATACGCCATTTTAAACCTCCTGCAATCTTTTTCGAGCGATTTTAATATATTCGGAATTTAATTCAATTCCTATGAATTTTTTATTTTGTTTTAATGCTAAAATACAAAAATTTTTTGTTTCCATTTTCTTCTCCTTAATTTAATTAAACTGAATTTTCTATCTCTTTGTTTTAATTTCCTAATTCGCTCTAACTTTTCCTGAAAATTCTCTCCATATTTCCATTTAAAAAATTCAAGACAGTTTCTGCATAACGCTTTATTTTTACCAGTAAACTTTTTTTTACATATACAACATTTTGTCATAAAGACTCAAACTGCTTTGATTATAAATGAACTCGGCGAAAAAAAACATACACAAAAAGATACTTTTTATTGTATGTTTTTTTGTATGTTTTTTTTGTCTGACTTATTATAAAGTTTTGAAGAATTTGTTATTTATGGAAAATAAAATGGCAGAAGATATTGGGGAAGAGATTATTTTCAAGTTAAAAGAATTAATAGCAATTCTTGAAAAAAAGTTTAAACATGAAAAAAAATTCACAGCTCCACATTGTAATTGAAACACCCCTTCTTGAATCATTAAGGAGACAAGCATCTGACAAGGGAACAAGTTTTGCAGAATATTGTAGGGGGAAGTTGAGAGAAAACAGCCGATTGGACATAATTGAACAAATGCTGAAGGAGGTCTTGAATAAGAATGAATAAAAATAAAATAATTTATGGGGATTGTATTAAGAAAATGCAAAAAATTCCAAAGAATTCTATAAATCTAATAATTACAGACCCGCCTTATGGGGATAATGTTGGTTATGGCTTGAACAATAAAAAAATAAAAAATAACAAAAATCCCTTAATGAATTGTTTAGCATTAGCAGAGTTTTATAGAATTTTAAAAAAAAACAGCAGTGCTTATATTTTTACAAACTGGAAACATTATCCATTTTTGACGGAGTTTATTTTAAGATACACTAAATTTAAGATTCGTCATCTTGTCGTCTGGAAAAAACATAATTTTGGTTTGGGCTGGGCATTCAGGCATCAGTATGAATTGATTTTAGTTTTAGAAAAGGGAAAACCAAAATATCATTTAACAAATTTTTCAGATGTTCAAAATGCCAGTCATATTAATCACAACTGCAAAACACATCCACATGAAAAGCCTGTTGATTTAATCACAAAAATGATTTTGCATAGTTCAAAGGAAGGAGATCTTATTCTTGATCCATTTTGTGGAACTGGGGCTGTTTGTGTTGCTTGCCAGGAAATGAAGAGGAATTGGATTGGAATTGAGATTGATGAGAAGTGGGTTGAGGTTGCGAGGGAGAGGGTTGGATGCCTCTAAAATTACTTCTAACACGAGTTAAAAAATTGGAAAGAGATATTTTCGGTTGAAGATCTTGCTAGATCTTTTAATCGTTGTTATGTGTGTTTTTTTTTGCAAGAAAAAAACCGCCGAAGCGAAGTGTAGGCACAGTATAACGCAAAGCACTTTCGTTTAAGAAAAACAAATTAATCAAAACAAGAACAAATAGTATGGCGACTTGAAAAATTAATATGTGAAATTGCACATCCCTCTGGGCAAGCAACTGGAAAATCTATAATTTGATCAAATGTTATATTGGCATCAATTATTTGAACTTTTAAGTGTTCAATTTCTGCATTTTTAATTTTAATATTATCAACTTCATCTTTAATATAACTAATATCAATATTGATTTTAACAATAAAACTAATGACACCAAGAAGGAAGGTGACTAAAATTCCTACAAGAATCAACTTTTGATTTCGTGTCCAAGGTTTAGATTGTGCCATATATGTAAATATATAGAATAGTATTTAAAAATTTCCTCCAATATATGTAACAGAAAGAACTACTATTTATAGATATTAATTTAAAGTTGCTTAATTTAATAAATTTCGACTGAAGGAATTTTATAGAGAAGAGATGTTTGGGACCATTAACCCTCTCCAACAACCAAACACCCTCTTTTAACCAATTCTAAAATCCCCCTCATCTGCTTCTCTAAAATCTGAATCCTTTCATTTAAAATCTCTTTTTCATTTTCTGTCTTGCTTAATCTTTGCTCCAATTCTGTCTTGGTTGTATCAACCAACAAATCTTCTTCCTGGATTGTATCTCTCATTCCAAGCATCTCACTATAATAATGAATCTTGTCAGATTTTTTCCAGCCAAATCTAAACTTTAAAGCAGATTCAGATTTATATCTCGGAAGCCAATAACAGCAACTGATGTGGCGGAAGTCATACATTGTAAGCTCTGAGTATTTTTGCCCTGCAAGGCTTTTTTCATCTCCAAAAAGTTTTTGTGCATTACGCTTAAGATATTTATTAACAACTGGCGGACAAATTTTAAACAAATAATCTTCTTGAGTTAAATTATTCAGTTTTATGTGCTCCTTGACAATCTTTGAACAGAGCATCAACTTAATCCGTCTTCCAAAAGTTTTTGATATTTCATCCCGGATATTTAATTCCTTGCAATCATTAATTAAATCCGACACTTTAATATTTGCCAGCTCTGACGGAGACCTTATTCCTGTATCAAATAAAAACATTATCAGGACTTTATATTTGTATTTTACATTTTCATACATATACTTGACTTGGGTTTCATTCAAATAAACCCACTGCGGTTTATCCTTTGAACAATCCAAATCTTCTGTAATATCCTCAATTTTTTTACCAGCTTTTTTACTGACTTTCATATGCCAGTGCCAAAATGCCTTAAAAATTTTAACAAAATCCACTACAGATTTATATTCTCTACCATCTATTCTCCTTATTTCCCCACTTCTCATTTTTGCAAAAAAAGTAATTATCTGCTCTTCAGTTATGTCAGTTATGTTTTTGATCTTATAAGAATCTTCAAATTTTTTAGATAAAAATATCATTCTTTGTTTTATACTATTCAGGCGGATATAACTTCGTGAGCCTTTCACACTTTGATTGGAAATATTTATCCCAAGCTCCATATCAGAAACATATTTTAAAATTAAATCAGAGTTTATCTTTGAAACACTTTCAATATAGCCAACTTTGGCTATTTTTTCCTTCCATGCGTGGTATTTTTCTTTATGTTTGTATGGGTCTATTTTCATAGTTTTTCAAAGTCAATTGTTTTAAAAAACAATTTGTGTTAATCCAATACAAAATCAAATCCCATGAAGATGCCATAAAGGTATTACGCCCCAGCCGGGAGTTGAACCCGGGTTATATCCGCGACAGGGATATGTCTTAGCCGTTGGACCACTGAGGCATAAATCATTTTATCTTAATGAGTTTTTAAAATTTGCTATGCGTCTAAAATAGTCTGAAAAGTAAAGAGTTAAAAATAAATATTTCTCTTGTTTTTTATTATTTTCTAGTTTGTGAATAAACCTTGTTTCATCGCAAAAACCCATTGTTATTGTCGCTAAAACTATTTAAGTAGCTTGATGCTGCATTTATATATGAACTTTAAATTAATTTCACAAACATACGAAAAAAGGATGAAGGAAATAGTAAATATTTCATGGAGGATATTTATTTCCCAATATATCGGAGGAAGGATGGAAATTAATAAAGAAGCCCCATTTCAACATCATCTCGCATCAATCATTAAAGAGGTTGGACAATTATATACAATTACTAAAAATGAATTTTTTTTCGTTGACTTAGAAACAAAGTGTGAGAATATTAAAGGAAAGAATAAATATTTAGATATTACTTGTGGTTTTAGAGATAAGATTAGTTGTGCAATTGAGATGAAATTTAAAACAAAAAAACAAGGTGCGCAAGACCACGGGAGGATTGATGTTTACCAAGATATTGAGGCCATTGAATTATCTTTAGAGAATGGTTTTGATTTGGGTTTCTTTTTCATGATAACTGATAGTACAGCTTATATAAAACCATCCAAAAAAGGAGTGGGTGTTTCTTTTCCAATACATCAAAACAAGATGATTAATCCGGGAAAATATCACCATGATTCAAAAGGGAGGGAACATGTTCATGTGAATATTAAGGGAGAGTACTTGGTTAATTGGTATCAACTTAATAAAAAATATTTTTTAATGTTGGGAGTTACAAAAAAATTAAAAGCGGTGTAAGATGGATGAAAAGCAAAACAAATAATAAATTTATGTAGACACTATTCGAACATTTTAACTTCTCAGACTATATTCTATCTCTTTAACGAACACCCTCATATCCACCTTTTACACCATTTTTAGAAAAAACAATCTGCCATACCTGATTAACTCTTGCCCTAAAACTTCCAGCACAACTCAAAAGATAATATCTCCACATTCTGTAAAACTTCTCATCATAATCTTTTTTTATTTTATTCCAGTTTCTTGAAAAATTATCTTCCCAAGCCATCAATGTCTTATCATAATCTATTCCAAAATTATGCCAGTCTTCTAAGACAAACAATCCTTCTGCTGCAGAACTAATTTGTTTTGCAGAAGGAAGAACAGCATTTGGAAAAATATATTTATTAATCCAGGGATCTACTGAGTTTGTAGAAATATTTTTCCCAATAGTGTGCAGTAAAAATAAACCATTTGATTTTAGGCAATTATTTACAACTTTCATATATTTTTTATAATTTTTAGGACCAACATGCTCAAACATGCCAATAGAAATAATCCTATCAAATTTTTCATTGAGAATTCTATAATCCTGCAATCTTATTTCAATTGAAAGCCCTTTGCAGATTTTTTTAGCAAGTTCTGCCTGGTTTTTAGAAATAGTTATTCCTATAACTTCCACATCATATTTTTCTGCAGCATATTTTGCAAAACCTCCCCAACCACAACCAATATCCAAAATTTTCATTCCAGGTTTTAATCCTATTTTTCTGCAGATTAAATCTAATTTATGTTCTTGTGCTTGTTCAAGATTCTCAGCATTTTTCCAATAACCACAACTATAAATCATTCTTTTATCAAGCATATTTTGATAAAGTTCATTTCCAATGTTATAGTGTTTTTCCCCTACCTCATATGCTTTTGACTTTTTTTGCAGGTTCATCAGTCTTGATTTAATAATTCCTAAAAAATTTTTTACATTTCTTGCTTTTTTATTAAGCCCTGATTTTAAAATCCTGTAAAAGAATTCGTCAAGATATTTGCAGCCCCATAATTTATTTATATATGATTCTCCTAAACCAATTGAACCTTTTCTTAAAACTCTTGCATAAAACTCAGAATCATAAACACAAATATCCCAGGGATTATTCCCATTAAGTTTAACATTTGCAACATCAAAAATATCCTGAATAGTTTGTTTCAGTTCCATTTTACAAATTACTTCCAAAATGTAATAAATAAAAAATTAAACAAATTTATTATAAAGCCATGCAAAGATAAAACCTCCAATAAAACCGTCGATAAATCCATAAATTGCTCCTAACAACATACCTGTAATTGTTGTGCTATACCCAAAATAAAATGATGCTGTTAAGTCCACTAACTCTTGTCCTGTCCCCACAAAAATCACCCACAATGAGAAAAGCACCATAGACACAGCACACAAAATACCCAAAGCAAACCCAAATGCTTTTGGATTCAACCTCGCCTCTTTTGGTTTCATTAAGGCTTTTACCGCCCTCTTCACTCTCTTTTTTACCATATTTTACTTAAGCCACCATTACTTTTAAATCTTTCACAAATATAAATAATCAGATGATTATTCAAACATAAATCCCCAAACAAAGAATTAAGGTTTTGTGTTGATTTCAGTCATTTTAATTTTTTAAGCAGATATATTTTATGATAAGATTTATTTTTGCTAAATTTCTCTCCATCCAGAGAACCATATATTTTCAGGGTCGTGAAACCTATTTTTTTAAGAGAATTTTCCAATTTTTTTGGAGAATAAATTAGTTCTTCCCACAGTTCTTTAAATTTTGTCTTTTTTCTTTTCCTTATTATTTCGCCAGACCACATCTGTTTCCATTTATTTCCTTTTTTTGTAGAAAGGAAGGTAAAATTTGCCTTTCCTTTAGGAATTTTACCTGAAATGTGTTTAGGAATATTGTTATATTTTTCTATCTCCATAGAATGGTTTGAAAGATCTAAAAGAAAAATTCCATTTGGAGTCAAATGATTGAAAATATTTTTAAGAGTTTTTTTAATTAAACTAAAATTAGGAAGAGATGCCAGTGATGAACTTAGACATATTACTGAATCATATTTCTTACTTATTTTAAAAGAACTCATGTCTTTTTGGTATAATTTTATTTTAGGGTCTTTTTTTCTTGCTTCTTTAAGCATTGATTCGCTAAGATCTAATCCTTCAACATCAAAACCTCTTTTTTTTAGCCCAACAATATAAATGCCAGTTCCACAACCCACATCTAAAATAGTTCTAACTTTAGCTTTTTTGAGATGTTTTGCGAGAAAATTTACCTCTTTAGATATCCTTTTTTTGTTTTCTAAAAAATCGTAATACTTTGCAGTGTCATGATAAAGGTTCTTTTTCACCATTTTTTTTTAATAACTTTAAACCCTACATATTTCCACAAAACTTTTGGAATCTTTACACTCCCATCTTTTTGCTGGTTGTTTTCAAGTATAGCCACCATTATTCTTGAAGTTGCTAATGCTGTATCATTTAATGTGTGAAGAACTCTACGATTACCTTTTTTATCAATACATTTTATATTCAATTTTCTAGCCTGATAATCTATGCAATTTGTTAGAGAGACTACTTCTCCATAATTATTTATTGTGGGTCTATAAACTTCCAAATCCGCACTCTGGTATTTCCAATCTGCCAAATCTCCTGTGCACAACTGAAGAACTCTGTAAGGAAGTTCTAACTCTTTTAAAATCATCTCTGAATTTTTTAATAATTCGCTGTAAAGTTTTTCAGACTCCTCTGGCTTACAAAAAATAAATTGTTCAATCTTATTAAATTGATGAGTCCTCCATAAACCCTTTTCATTTATCCCGTGTGCCCCTATTTCTTTTCTAAAACACATTGAATATGAAAAATATTTTTTAGGTAAATCTGATTCAGAAATTGTATCTCCTGAATGCATTGCTAAAAGAGACTGCTCAGCAGTGCCAATCAAATTCAAATCCTCTCCATCAATTGAATAAACTGATTCCTCAATAGCATTCTTATCCATAGAAGCATACACAGATTTTTCATTCAGCATCAAAGGAGTTTCAATATAGTCATAACCTTTCTTTTTCATAAAATCTATTCCAAATCTAATAAGTGCTTGATTAAATAATGCAAGTTCATTCTTCAAATAATAAAATCCTTTTCCAGAAACCCTCGCAGAAACATCAAAATCTCCCATTCCAAGTTCTTCAATTAATTCAACATGATTCTTTATAGGAAAATCAAACTTACGCAATTTCC
>JAUWPB010000004.1 GCA_030611805.1 Nanobdellota archaeon
CCTTCTGTAACACATATCACAGCATGTTGGGGATCACGACCAGAAGCAAAAGCATTTATCTGGGAAGATTTCATAATATAAAGTTTAGGCATTGGCATACCCGACGCTAAAATTAAACCTTCCACAACATTATAATATTGTTTGTAATTGTTTCTGTTCGCTTTTTTAGCACCAACACTTGCAATAGCGATTTTGTCTGACTTATAAAAACTAATTAAAATATAACTTAAAGAAAAAACAATTGCAATCATCATAATAATAAAGAAGTAACCTTCTCCCATTGCTAAATTAATAATGTAGCCAAACAAAATAAACACTGCAAAAATTATTGCCATTAAAAAAAATGATTTCCATTTGTTTCTTGAAATCTGGTCACGAAAATCTATGTGTTTGTATTTGTCCATGAAGTAATAAGATTGAGAAGAGTTTTTAAAAGTTCTGAGGATAAATAAA
The DNA here is from genome assembly GCA_030611805.1 of Nanobdellota archaeon. GTDB lineage: Archaea > Nanobdellota > Nanobdellia > Pacearchaeales > GW2011-AR1 > JAUWPB01. Next base: position 454 of record JAUWPB010000004.1, read on the forward strand.
AGGAAGAGGGTTTATGGTTAAGAAGTTAATTAACTAAAGATTTTCTAAATTCCTTTTCTTCTCTTTCATCTTCTGCCCAACCTTTAACCCATTTAATATATTTTGACTTTCTATTTTCTATTTCTTTATCTATGAAAATAATTTTGATAGGGACAATAATTTTAATTATTATAAGGAGACCTGCTAAAGAAAGAATAATCATAGCAAATAAGCTAATTTTACTGTTACTGCTTAACCCATATTCTGCAAATTGAAAAAATAATGCTAAAAGAGCTAAAAAAATTCCTATTTTAAAAAAATGTTTATAAATAAAATATAAAGGTTTACCTAATCTATATCTCCTATATCTCTTCGTCGCATCATTAATTAATTTTTCTCCCCTTAATCCTTCTGCTTGAGTCGTATGCCTATGCTCCCAACAATATTTTCTCCCTGTTTTTAATGGTCTCCCACAAACTTCACACGCTCTTGCCATATTAATTAAATTTTACAATTTTTTTACTATAAGAAGATTGGGTTAATTTTCTTTCATAAGCTTTTGCCCTCTTACTTTTCTTTATTTCTTTTATTATATTTCTGGCAATTGAATTTTTCATTTTAAAACTCCACCTTCACATTCTTTTTCTCAGCCTCAGTAATCTTCAAATACTCCCTCTCTTTTTTCCCATAAAGTTTTGCAAAAAACGCTCCAGGCATTGTTGCACATAAATTATTATAACTTAATATAGAATCATTATAAAATTGGCGTGCATAGGCAACTTTGTCTTCTGTGGCTGAAAGTTCTCTTTGCAATTCAAGAAAATTTGTATTTGCCTTTAAATCAGGATAGCCCTCTGCAATAGCAAAGATTGTTTTCAATGCTGATTCTAATTGATTATCTGCTTTAACTTTCTTTTCAATATTCTTAGCGCCAACAAGCGCTTTACGAGCATCTGTCACAGCTTTAATCGCAGCTTTTTCATGCTTGGCAAAACCCTTGACAGTCTCGATTAAATTTGGAATCAAATCCGCCCGTCTCTTTAACTGAACATTAATTTGCGACAAAGAATTATCAATCCTGTTTCCCAAAACAACAAACCTATTAAAATATATAAAAAATACAAATGCAATTAATACAACTGCTCCAATTAAAATCCATAATGATAGCATTATAAAATCAAGCGATTAATATTTATAAAGTTACTCTTTCCTTAAATTTTTTAAGAAAATTACCCCAACGTTCACTATTTTTTTCCATGTATTTTACTGCATTGTTGCATCTACGGGACTTAGGTTAAGTAAAAAAATTATTTCTTCTTTCTCGGTGGTTTATCCCATCTTGCAGATTTACATTTAGGACAGATTAATGGCTTTTCTTTTTTTGAACGAGGTATCCATTCATTACCACAATTATTGCATTTGTATCCCTTTACTTTGATTTCTATTTCTGGCATAAGGTTATTTGTTATTCAGATTATATAAATCTTACTATTTATAGTATTACTTTGGGAGTAGTTACTTTACAACCGAAAGGTTTATATAGAAGTATTACTTTCCATAGTCCTACTAATTAAAGTAAGGAGGTTCCGAAGAACCCCCAGATTCCAAACGTCGCTAAACAAATGAAATCTAAATATATAATAGAAAGGAAGTATAAAAAAGTTTCTTGTATTTTTTGTAGTTCTAACAAGGTAATTAAGAGAGGAATTAGAAAAACTGAACACAGAGGCAAAGTTCAAAGAATTGGTTGTAAGGATTGTGGTAAGAGATTTTCTATTGATAATGGTTTTTGGAAGATGAAAAACCATGAGAAGAAAATAACTCTTTGTATGGATTTGTATTATAACGGAATGTCATTTAGAAAAATTCAAGAACATTTAAAGGCATTCTACCCTAAAAATTGCCACTATTCAACTGCTTATCGTTGGATTGTTAAGTATTCAATGATGATAAGTGATCTAACAGATAATTTACAAATTAAATCTGGAATTGAGTTACAAAGTGATGAAATGGAATATCATAGAAGAATAAGTAAATATGAAAAAGGAAGAGAACAGAATTGGTTTGTTGATGTGATGGACACAACGACAAGGTTTATGGTTTCATCTGGATACATGAAAAGTAGAACAATAGACGGTATGGTTGAAGTTTTGAAAAGAGGAAAGTTTGCGACAGGTAATCAAGTTAAGATTATTACAACTGATGGATTGAAAGGTTATCCTAAAATGTTGAAAAAGAGTTTTGGATTAAAAACTCATTGGAATCATAAAAGCCCAATAATTCATAATGTTGTTATTGCTTCAGAAAGAGGATTTAATCATCCTATTGAAAGGTTACACAATAGCATAAGAGAAAGAACAAAAGTCATGAGAGGTTTTCATGGTTGTATTGAATCTGCTTCTGCTATTATGAAAGGATATAGAATCTATTATAATTTCATAAGAAAACATCAAGGAATAGGTTGCTGTCCTTACGAATTGGCTATTCCGGACTTAGAACTAGGTAAAAATAGATGGTTAGATTTGATTAAGATGAGTAAGGTATAAATTTTTAACTTGAAGTAGATATTTACTCCTCAAAAATTCCTTCCGGTGTATAATTTCCTTTTGATTCTTCTATAATAACATAAATATCATAAATCTTTATTATGCTTCCAAATTTTTCTCTTAATTCTAAAATAAACTCTCTTAAGTCTAAAGAATTTTTTACTATTATACCAACATCAATATCCCAGTTTTCATGACCTATATACTTATAGAAGTAAATAATTTTTTTGTACTGTCGTAAAAACTCTTTTAGTTTAGAATCATCTTCATTTAATTTTAATTGCAAATTATACCACTCATAACCTAGTTTCCTCATATCAATCGAAATAGTATAGCCTAAAATAATTCCAGACTCTTTTAAGTTATTTATTCTATACTTAATTGCATTTGCACTTAAGTTAACCTTTTTGGAAAGGTCTTTATATTCAGCTCTTGAATTTTTTGATAATGCTTGCAGAATCTTCAAGTCTGTTTTATCTATTTTTATGCTTTTATTCTTTTTATTAAAAATCAGTTTTTTGTTAATACCTAACAATTTTGTTGGAAACATCTCTTGTTCTGTTCCAGTATTAATAATCAGATAATTGTCTAAATACGGATTTACGTTATCTTTAATTTCTTTAATGATCTTTTCTAAATGAGTTCTATCCTTAGCTAAAATATCTAAAACTAAATTCCATTTGCCTATCACAGGAGCCATATAGGTTATAAAAGGATGTTTTGTTAATGCGTCAATTATAGTTTTTTCTTTATCTCTTGATATACCTTTTAATTGGAGGAAGCAGGTATATCTCAAAAATCCTAATTTTTCTGTATCTATTATTGTATAAAAATTTAAGATGATTTTTTCTTTTATTAGTCTATTAATCCTATAATTAGCAACTTCCCTACTTACACCAACCTTTTTAGCCAATCTATTAACTGGCATTCTTGAGTCTATTATAAGTTCTGCTAACAATTTATTATCTTTCTTATCCATATTTTACTATAATGCTTCTTATCTTTATAAACTTTGCGTTATTGTAAAAAATAAGATGAGAAGTTTTATAATAATGTATTTCTTACTAATAATAAAGAAAAATGGCAACGAATAACAATTTAGAATTAGAAAAGCTAGTAGAACAGGATATTAAAGTAATAGATAGAAATATGACTTTTGGTTCTGTTTTCAGGTCTATGATTCCTTCGATTATTGTAGGAACCGCAGCTTCTGCAGGATGTCAAGAAATTGCTTCTGAATATACTTCAAATCCCGAAGCAATGACTATCGCTGGAATGGTTGGTCAGTATGTTGGAGGTTTTAGCGCTTATCTCCCAATGCACTATCATTATAATAGAGATAGACTAAAAGATGAGAATGGAAAGATTAAATGGAAACAATTTGCTCAGGATATTGGATCAATTTTAGCTTCTGATCAAATAGGGAATAAAGTATGGCTTGCTTCGTATGGACTTTCCAACGAAATGTCCTTAAGAAATGGTTTAGATCCTTCTACTGCAGGAATTGTTTCTGGAGCAACATCAGGATTAGTTTATTCTGCATTTACAGCTTACGCAGCACCTAAAGTAAACTCATTTATCAATTATATTAAAAGAAAATTTAGGAGGAATAAATAAAATGAACCAAGCATCAAGCTGGAGAGCAGCAATGTTAGCCATGAGAAATGCCCATATTAGAAAAAGTTCAGAATCTTTAGATAAAGTTGTAGAATCTCTTGGAGAGGATGTTTCGCTTTTTGAAATGTCTGTGGAATCTGGTGAAAAGAAAGTCCCATTAGACTTATATCTTGCAACAGTAAAACAGGTTACCGAAGTAGATCAATTTTTTACTGGTGCTCCACTATTTAATATTTGGACACACCTTCCTTTAAGATTAACGAGTTATTATGAAAGTCTTGGAATTTCTCACGATATGGCTCAGAAATTATTAGAAAGATTTAACGCTTATACCTGGGATGAGCATAGTCCTGAATTAAGAGAGAAATATGTGGGGGCTTTAAGAAAAACTCTTTGGATTGCTGATGAAAGAGAACTTAATGGCTGGAGAGCATATACTGATGTAAAACCGGGATTAACTAAAACAATTGAATTAGTTGCAGGAGATCTAGAGTTTTCACAGTTAAATGGAGCCTATGCATTAAGAGAAAGAAGAGAAAAAGTAAAAGAAGTTGAAGATGAAGTTGACCAAATACCTCCGGAGAGAATTTTAGATATTTTTACTCCTAGTGGTTGGAAAAGAATGAATAAAAGAGAAAGGATGATAAAATATTTGGAATCAAGGTTAAAACATGAAGCACAGAAAGTTGTTGAACCATTAACTAAACTGGGAAATGAGTATGGGAGAGTCCATGTAAGTAGATATTATCCTCACCTACTTTGATGAAGTTATAGAGTAAACAATTTCCTATAATCAAAAGTCCCGACAACGCAACAATACAGTATTTTACAAGCATATTAAAAGATTCCTCTTTATAAATGCCATGTTCAATTTTTGACCATTTCTTAGTATACCACTCGCCAATTTTAGAAGGATTTAATTTTGTTGCTCCTCCAATTGGATCAGGGCAGGCATACACAATTCTATCAAGTCTGTTCATTCGTGAGATTGATAAACACATTAAACAAGGTTCCCAAGTAGTATAAAGTGTAGAAACAGAAGATTTCTCTTTATTTTTGAGTGTTCTTGAAAACATATCAAGAACAATAAATTCTGCATGAGAAGACCATTTATCTAAAGTATTCGCGCAATTCCCTCCCCTTCCAATAAGTTTTTCATCAATTGTTAAAACTGCTCCAACAGGAAGGTCTCCTCTTTGAAAAGAAATTTTTGCTTCTCCCAATGCCATTTTCATATATTTAAAATCAGATTCATTAAACATGAAACTCAAATAAGAAAATCATATAAAAAGATTATTAAACTAAAATATCTATTTTAAAAATATGGTAAAAATTGACAAAGAAAAATGCATTGGATTATGTGCTTCTGTTTGTGGAGAAGTTTTTGAAATGGCTGACAATGGAAAGGCAAAAATCAAAGCCCAAAAAAATATACCTTGTGTAAAAGAAGCAATTGATAGTTGTCCTGTTCTGGAAATATTATGGGGGGAAGGTGCAAACCTATTAAAATATATAAAAAATACAAATGCAATTAATACAACTGCGCCAATTAAAATCCATAATACTAATATGAACAAACTAAATAAAATATGTTTATAAATTTATGGAACAAATTCCGGGAACTCCAAAAAAGACCTGTTTAATTTTTTAAGTTTTCTATTTAAAAAAATTTTTCCAAAAAACACTTTTTCTTCTAACTTGTTTTCAACATTTCTTTTTTCTTGTAAAAGGTCAAGGATTTTTTCTACTTGTTGATTCCAGGAAGAATATTTTTTATAAAAATCTTCAGAACTTAAATTAAGAAAAGTTTGTTTCATAAAATAAAGTTTTCTGGTTTGGAAATGAATCTGCCTAACCAATAGAAATTCATAGTCTGTTAGTTGGCATTGTTTATCACTATATTTTGTTAAATGTTTCCTTGCTTTTTCTAATTCATTTTGTTCAAGTAAATTATTTATTTGTTTTATATCTTTAATTACTGAATCAGAGATAGACATATGGCTTCTCCCTTTTTCTGCATCCTGGATTCTTTTTATTATTTCAGCAGAACCCCCTGATTCTGATTTAGATAGAAAATATCTTGATAAATCAGTTAAATTTTCAAAATAATTTGGAATATTTTCTCTAATAATTGTATCTGATAAGTCAGAAAGATATTTTCTTCCCATATTATCTCCTTTTTTTCTTTCTAAATTTTCAATATCCGGGATTATAATTTTAACAAAAAGATTTTTGCCAATTTCATTAGAAACATCAATCCCATAAGATGTTCTGGAAAGATTAAACCAATCTCTAAAAGATTTTGAAGAAGAAATTTTATCGTTATAATTAAACGATTTTGGAAATTTGGATGAAAGAATTTCAATAACTTCTTTTTGAAAAGGATTAAAATTTAACTTATTAATCATTTAATTAGGGGATTAGTTTGATTTAAATATTTTTGTATACTTCATCAAAACATTCTTAAACTCTTTTTCATGATTTAAAATATGGTAAAAATTGACAAAAAAAAATGCATTGGATGTGGATTATGTGCTTCTGTTTGTGGAGAAGTTTTTGAAATGGCTGACAATGGAAAGGCAAGAGTTAAAGCCCAAAAAAACGCGTCTTGCATAAAAGAAGCAATTGATAGTTGTCCTGTTGATGCAATTAGTAAGTAAAAAAGGAAAGGTTTTATGCTGATGCTGAAATACTATATTTGTTCTCTCTTTTTTGCTGAAAATTTTCAATATTTTTAACAGCTTTTTTTGTGAGTTTAGCAGATAAACCCATTAATGCTAAAAGAGATACTTCTGTTCCAAAGTCCATTAGCATTGCTCCCAAATCTCCAAAATGAGAAACCATGTCTGCTATTTCATAAACAGCTAAAAAACCAGAAGCAACCGCTGTTGTTCCCATCCCAATTCCCATAAGAGCATATGTTTGACCTGCTCTATGATTTCTTTTCCAATCATAGTCTGTTGATAAAGGAATATCTGGATTTAAATCATCTTCATTTATTTTGAGAAGATAACGATTATTTAAATCGCAAATTTTCCCTGCGATATTTTCTAATCCTTTTTCTACTGAAAATTTTCTTAATTTCATAGTATTTTAGAATTTAATCCAATTTAAAAACCTTTTGTTTATGTTACTATTATTAAGTTAGAAAGAACACTTTTTTCCCAACACAAAATAGCAATCGCTACTTTCTCCGATTTTATTCAACAATTTTGATGATTTATTAAAAAAGGTTTTAACAGGGCTTAAAGAATTCCAGTTTGAGGTGCTGTAGCTCCTCACCTTCCCCTAAATATCATTTTCTTCTTCAACAAAAAACTTTATTAACTTCTTAATTTTTCATATCCTATGCAAGAACAAAAAGAGGATAAAAACATAGAATTCATCAAATGGTTTTCTGAATTAAATAAAGATTCTGGAAATATTGTAGGGGGGAAAGGTGCAAACCTTGCTGAAATATATAATCTTGGGATTCCAGTGCCGGCAGGATTTATTGTCACAGCTCAAGCTTATGAATATTTCATAAAAAAAGCAGGGCTTAAAGAAAAAATAAAAAATCTTCTCGAAAAAATAGATTATCAGGATACAAAACAATTAGAAGAAATTACAAAAGAAATTCGTGAACTGATTGTCAACCCAAAATTACCGAAAGAAATAGAAGAAGAGATAAGTGAAGCATATGAAAATTTAGGTGCTAAAGAAATTGGAGAGGGGACAGCACATGATATTCTTAAGAGTGCTTCAGAGCCAATATTTGTTGCTGTCAGAAGCTCAGCGACGGCAGAAGACCTGGCAGAGGCAAGTTTTGCAGGACAACAGGATTCTTTTGTAAATGTTAAAGGAGAATATGAGTTGTTAAAACATGTAAAAAAATGCTTTGCTTCATTATATACTGCAAGAGCAACATACTATCGGGATAAAAAAGGATTCAAACATGAACAAGTAAGTTTGGCAGTTGTAGTGCAAAAAATGGTTGACTCTGATAAATCCGGTGTTATTTTTTCAAAAGACCCTTCGCACAAAAATGATAATATAATAATGGAAGCTGTTTGGGGGTTAGGAGAAGGAATTGTGTCCGGGCAAATTACTCCTGATAAATATGTTGTTTCAAAAGATTTGGAAATTTTAGACAAGAAAATGTCTGAGAAAAAAATTGCAATAACAAGAGGTTCTGGAGGGGAGAGAAAAATAGTCAAATTAATGGAGGAAAAATCTAAACACCAGGTTTTGAGAAACCATGAAATAAAAAGACTCACAGAATTTGCAATAAAATTAGAAGAGCATTATCAAAAACCGCAAGATATAGAATTTGCAATTGAAGGTGGGGAAATTTATATTGTTCAGACAAGACCAATAACAACAATTGAAAAAAGATTTGAAACTTCGAAAGAAATTAAAGGAGAAGTGATATTGACTGGAATTGCAGCCTCGCCAGGAATTGCTTTTGGGAAAATAAAAATAATAGAAAATTTAGAAGATTTGCATAAGATAAACTCGGGAGATGTTTTGGTAACAAAAATGACAAATCCGGATATGGTTGTTACAATGCAAAAATCAGTCGCAATTGTGACAGATGAAGGAGGATTAACTGCTCATGCTGCGATAGTTTCAAGAGAGATGGGGATTCCTGCTATTGTTGGAACCAAAGAAGCAACAACAAAATTAAAAGAAGGAGAAATAATTACTGTGGATGGTTCTACGGGAAAAATATACAAGGGCAAAATCTCAGAGACAATCAAAAAAGAAATTCTTCCAGTAACTGTTCAAACAAAAACAAAAATAAAGGTCATGGTTGATTTGCCAAATTTTGCAGAACGTGCAGCTAAAACAAAAATAAGACAAGCTGGTTTAGTAAGGATGGAAGGGATAATCTCAGAATCAGGAAAACACCCTGATTACTTTTTAAAACAAAACAAAATTAATGAATATGAAGAAATAATTTTTAAAGGAGTTGAAAAAATATCGCAATATTTTGATGAACTTTGGGTTAGAACGTCTGATATTAGAAGTGACGAATTTCAAAATTTAAAGGGGGCTCCTAAAGAAAAAGAAGCCAACCCGATGTTAGGAATGCATGGAATAAGATATGGAATTAAAAATCCAGAAGTGTTAAAAGCAGAACTCAAGGCATTAAAAAGGATTGCAGAGGAAGGAAAGGTAATTGGGTTGTTGTTGCCTCAAATAATTTCCGTAGAAGAAGTTCAAAAAGTTAAAGAATTTTTAAAAGAAATAAATTTCATTAAAGTAAAAGTGGGAGTAATGGTTGAAACACCTTCGGCAGTTCAGTTGATAAGAGAGTTATGCGAGGAAGGGCTGGATTTTATTTCTTTTGGCACTAATGATTTGACCCAATATATTTTGGCGATAGACAGAGGAAATGAGCAAGTCCAGCATCTTTATAATGAAATGCATCCGGCAATATTACATCAATTAGAATATGTAATTAGAGTTTGCAAAAGAAACAATGTTGAAACAAGCATTTGTGGACAAGCAGGAAGCAAAAAAGAGATGGTCAAATTTTTAGTTGAAAAAGGTATTGATAGCATAAGTGTAAATGCTGATGTCGCAAGTGAAATAGCAAATTATGTTTTAGAAATTGAAAAAGAACAGGTAAGAGGTACAGACAAAGAACCTCGGCAGTACCAACCAGAAAAGAAAAAAGAATATGAAGAATTTGTAAAACCTCAAGGAGAGGTGAGAATATCTAACCAAGTAGATTCAGAGGAGAATGTTGAAGAAGGTTTAGGCAACTTTGCAGAAACAAAAAAGGCAAAGTTGAATCCTGAAAAAGCAACAGAAGATTTCAGGAGAGAACAACCAAATTATCCAAAGTTCTCTTTAGAAGATGTTAAAGAAATTGTTGAAGAGGTTATTGAAGATAAAAGAGGGGAGGTTCCAATAATTCCAGGAGTAGAGAACTTTCAGCAGTTTAAAGAAGATGATGGATTAGTGAGTAGTGAAGAGTCAGGAGTAGGTAGTCAAGAAGAAGAACCAAGAACTACAAACCAAGAACTACCAACCAAGATAGTAAGTAATGAAGAAGAAGTACTGCAAACTAACAACCAAGAACTACCGACTAATAACCACGAACTGCAAACTAATCCAGAAGAGGAATTTGACCATGAGCCAGAATTCAAAGAAAAACAAGATGATAAGATTTTAGATATTTTTTGAAATAGTTTTATAAACATGAAAACCCTATATAAAACATGGTAAAAAAAGCAATGGCAACAAAAAAAAAGAGTGTTGTGAAATCTAAAATTTCTAAAAGCAAAATTCACAAATTACCAATTACACAAACTTCTAATGAAGTAAAAGTAGAAAAAATATTAGTAGAGAATTTTGTCTCCTTACAAAAAGTTATGACAAACTTGTCTGTAAAATTTGATAATCTTACTAATCAAATATCGAAGTTATTAGAGTTATTTGAGATATCTGCTAAGGCATTGGCTGAAAAAGAATTTGATTTGGGGAAAGGCGATAAAGATAATAAAAAGATAATTGAAAAAATAGATAATTTGGCTGAGCAAAATAAAATAATTGCAAAGGGCCTGACTTTATTGCATGAACCTGGTTTTGGGCAAGCACCTCCTGTTCCTGTTCAAAGACCAATCCAAATTCAAAAACCGATTCAACCTCCAATGCTAAAACCAGAACAAAGTTCAGGACAAGCCATAAATATTGAAGAGTATCAAAAATCAATTTCTTCTGCATCTGCAGATTCTAAACCTTCAAAATTTAAACCCCTGCCAAAAAATTAAAAATGTCTCCTCAAACTTCAAAATCAGTTTTGAGAGGAGGGCACAGGAAGTTTGGTTCTTCTGCATTTAGAGCATTTTTTCTATTGCAATTTACAAGAGAATTAATTAAACAATCAGGACCAACAGATGTTTTTGAATTAGAAAATATCTTGAAAAAAGAAGATAAAGAATTGCCCCAGATTATTAAAAAGAAAATTCATGAAAAAAAAAAATTATCTCTTATTACAAAAAGAGAGGTTATTTTTCAAGGAGAATCAGATCTAAATCAAATTCAAAGACCTCTGATGCAGAGGAGAAGTTTTCCTCGTGTCCTGAGAATTCCTGAGCCAAAACTTCCTCCAAGGTTTCAATATCTAAGACCAACTCCAACTAGTGTGCAGATAGATTTAAACAAATTAAATCCATTGATAAAAGACCCCATGGTAAACTCAATAGAGTGTAATGGAGCAGATGAGAATATTGTGGTTAAAGGAAATATGGGGGCAAAAAAGACAGATATAATTTTGGATAAACAAGAGATAAATGATGTAATAAAAAGATTTTCAGAGGGAACAAAAATTCCGATTCAAGAAGGAATATTTAAAGTAGCCATAGGAAAATTAATTCTTTCAGCAATAATTTCTGATGTAATCAGTTCAAAATTTATAATAAAAAAAATGAAGTATGCTCCAAGAGAAGTTTTTGGGAGATGAATTTTAAATAATAAATAATTTAACATGAAAAACACAATCTCAAATCAAAAAATAACTAAGTATCATAATTTAACCAGCAAGGCGTTGAAGATTGCAAAAAAATCAATTGCCCAAGGAAAAGAAAATTATGCAAAAGAAATAATTGAAATGGTTGAGAATTATCTTTCAGATGCAAAACATTTTGAGGAGAAACAGGATTTTGTGAATTCATTTGCTGCGATTAATTATGCTCATGGGTGGCTTGATGCTGGTGTTCGGTTAGATGTTTTTGATGTAAAGGATAATAAACTATTTACTATTAAATAGATTTTTTATAATACAAAATCTTAAATAAGCAGGGGTTTTAAAGAAATCATGTCAAGAGATTCTTATCCATTTTCAATTCTTGAAGATCCAGAATTCCGGGAAGATTTTGGACAATGTGTTTATGAGTTTGTTCAAGCATCGAGGGCAAGAGATAAAAAAGTTAAAGAGGATGCTGAAATATCCCAAAAAAAATATGGAATAAAATATTGTCCTTTTCATAGACTTGGTTTAATAGGAGAGGTTGAGCCTGATGTCGCAACAATTGAATTTTATAGGCAAAATTATAAATTTACAAGTGTTGAATGTGCTACTGACACATTATGTCATAGTAATATTAGTTTTGATAAAGGATTAATAGAAAAAATCAAAAGCGAAGAACAATTAATTGAGATGCAAACAGAAGATTTTACAAGATGTGTCACTTGTGGAAGTGATAAAGGAAGAACATATTTTACAGGATTTCATATTTCAATTAGTAGGATTGGAAACAGAAAAGGTAAAGCTATTAAATTAGAACACAGAGGGATATTTTTAGGTAAAGAGAAATTATATCTTTTTGAAAGACCTTGTCATACATATCTGGTTGCAAATTTTGGCGGATTAAATTTAAAGACAAAAAAGTTTTCAGAACAAAAACTAAAATTATAAAAACTAATTTCTCTTCTTCTCTTTATGAAAAAGAAAGTGATTGTTTTAAGTTTAGGAGGGAGTTTGATTATTCCAAATGAAATTAATATTAAATTCCTTAAGGAGTTTAAAAAAATAATTCTAAAGAATTCAAAAAAATACAAATTCATTGTTGTTTGTGGAGGAGGAAGTGTTGCGAGAAAATATATTTCTGGATTAAAAGATTTAAACATAAATGAAAAACTTCAGAGTTTTGCAGGAATTTCAGTAACAAGAATGAATGCAAGATTTATGAATTATATTTTTAATATAAATCCTGAAAAAGGGATGCCCCACAAAATCAAAGTTTTAAAAAAGTATATTAAAAAACAAGATGTAGTTTTTTGCGGAGCACTGGAATATAAACCAGACCAGACATCTGATTCAACATCAGCAGAAATTGCAACATACTTTAAAACAAATTTTATTAATCTTACAAATGTTCAGGGTTTGTATGACAAGAATCCTGTTAAATATAAAAATGCAAAGTTTATTTCAAAAATTTCCTGGAAAGATTTTGACAAGATGGCAAATAAAATAAAGTTCAAACCAGGACAGCATTTTGTTTTAGACCAGACAGCTTCAAAGATAATTCTCAAAAATAAAATTACAACTTATATTATAGGAAAAAACCTAAAGCAGCTTGATAATATTTTAAATAATAAAAAGTTTATAGGGACAAGGATTAAAGATTAATTTATTGTTCTTGGGTTTTCCCCAACATATTCAGAACGACCATCACAATCAGGGCAAATATTATCTATTAAATATCCTTTACGTGTTGGAGCCGTACACATTTTACATCGTTTAGAATCGCCACTTAATAACAATGCAATATCATCTGTCATAGGATTCCCAATTCCAAATCGTGATTCAGAGTATTTGTTATAAGGTTTATAAGGATACATTTCCCTAGCTTCTGTTTCTGTTAAAGATGTCCTCACAACAGTAACTTCCTTTCTTTCTTCTCCAATAATTCTTTTTTCAATTTTATCTATTAATTCCATAATTTTATTGGATGTTTAATCTTTATAATAATTATTGTTCTCTGGGACATACAACATCTAACATAGTGCGAACTAAATTTTATAAACCTTTATTACCTTTTAATACAATGATAATTCAGGGAAATAATTTTAACAAAATAAGAAAAGAAATAAAAGAAGCGGAGGTAAACAATAAAAAAATAATTTTTGCTTCAGATAATGATGAATTAAACAGAAAAGTTCTTGAGAAAGAATCAATTGATATTTTACTTTTAAGTCAATCAAAAAGAAAAGATTTCTTAAAACAAAGAAATTCCGGATTAAATCATGTTCTCGCAAAAATAGCAAAGAAAAATGATGTTATAATTGGAATAAATCTGGATGAGATAATTGAAGCAAAATCAAAAACCAAGGCAGAGATTTTAGCGAGAATAAAACAAAATATAAAGTTATGCAATAAGGATAAATTAAAAATGAAATTTTATGGAAAAAGTAAAAGAGATAATCATGATTTAAAAGCACTGGGATTAGTTTTAGGAATGCCAACTTGGATGGTAAAAAACCTCAATCAATAAGCGTTCCGTTTGCGATTTCGCAAAGGACAAATTAAATTAACCAATACCGAGCGAGGCTGGGAGCAGAAAAGTTTGTAGGAAACATTTTTAAAGAGTTGAAATAAATAAATTCTATGACAAGTAAAGATTGTAGTACAATAGAGAATTTCTTTAAGTTTAGCTGTGCTTGTCGAATATTTTGCGCATGAATTCTTTAATCCCTGAGGGGGGGATTATGCAAAATAGATTAAATTCTTCTACAGACACAATGATTTCTATACAGGATTTATCTAAGGGCTTTGAAAGAGAAAATTTGTTTGAAAATGTTAACTTAGTTATTCATACAAAAGACAAAATTGCTTTTGTTGGAAAAAACGGTTCTGGAAAGACGACATTTTTTAATTGCTTAGCAGGCAAAGAAAATTTTAATGGAAGGATTCTTGTTTCTGAAATAAAAATAAGTTTAATGGAGCAAGAACAAAATTTTGCAAATCTAAATAAAACTTTTGAAGAATATCTAAATGAGAAGAAAAAGAAATTAGAAGGAAGAAAAAAAGATTTAGAAAAAGAAATCGGCAACCCTGAGATTTATGAGGATGAGGAAAAGTTTAATTCTTTAATGGATAAATATAATCTTCTCTTAACAGACCCTTCTTCTAATGCTGAACAAGAAAGTACAAAGGAAATCCTTAAGGAATTGGGAATTGGTAAGGAATTATTGAACCAAAAAATTAAAAATCTTAGTGGGGGGCAAAAAACAAAATTAAGATTGGCGGAATGCTTATCTAAAAAAGCAAATCTTTATTTGTTGGATGAACCGACAAACAATCTTGATTTAATGACAAGAGAATGGCTTGAAAATTATTTAAATGAAAATACTGAGAACTTAATTGTAATTTCACACGATAGATATTTCTTAAATAAAGTTGTTGGAAAAGTTTGGGATTTAGAAAATAAACAAATAAAGGAATGGCATTATAGATTTAAAGAATACTTAATTATGAAGAAAAAACATATAGAAAATTTAGAAAGGACATACATAGATACTACAAAAAGGAAAAATAAAATGCTTGAATCTGCTAAAGACAAAAGACAATGGGCAATGCAAAAAGGAAGCAGGAAATTAAGAATTTTAGCAGACAGACTAGAGAGAGATGCAAAAAAATTAGAAGATGTAGAAAATCCTTTTGACTTTTTAAAAGATATAAATATTAATTTTAATAGCAAGAGTTTGCATAATTGCGCGATTTTTAGATTAGAAGAAGTTGAAAAGAAATTTGAAAAAGTGCTATTTAAAGATGTGAATCAGGAAATTAATTTTGGAGAGAAAGTTTGTATTGTGGGGGCAAATGGAACAGGAAAATCCACTTTCTTAAAAATGTTAATTGGAGGAGTTCAGCCGTCAAAAGGAAATTTGTACAGAAGAAAAGATATTAAAATTGGTTACTTTGACCAGGAACTTGAGAATTTAGATAGAGAACAAACAATTATGGACTTTGTTGTTAATGAAACCGGAAAAGATGAATATCAATTAATTTCCATTCTTTTAAAATATGGTTTTGAAAAAGAAAGTTTTCAGAAAAAGATAAAGCATCTTTCTGGAGGAGAAAAAGGAAGATTAAATATTTTAAGAATTACTTTAGAAAAGAATAATATTTTAGTCTTAGACGAACCCACAAATAATTTAGATATTTATCTGATTGAGTCTCTTGAAAAAGCATTAAAGAAATTTGAAGGGACAATTGTTTTTGTATCACATGACAGGACATTTGTTGATAAGGTAGCAACAAGAATTTTAGAAATTAAAGGTAGAAAGGTAAAAAGTTTTATGGGGAACTATTCTGAGTATGTTAATATT
This sequence comes from Nanobdellota archaeon, assembly GCA_030611805.1. Classification (GTDB taxonomy): domain Archaea; phylum Nanobdellota; class Nanobdellia; order Pacearchaeales; family GW2011-AR1; genus JAUWPB01. The sequence continues at coordinate 16,419 of JAUWPB010000004.1, forward strand.
AAGACAATCTACTGAAAAGACAATCTTCCTAATACACAATCTTTTTAATCTCTTCTAACTAACCATTTGTCATGGAAATAAAAAAACTAATAGAATCTCTCAGCCCAAATGAAGTAAAAATTCTCCCGCATTTAGAAGAAAACAACATTATAGAAATCTGCAAAAAGTCAAACTTAGATAAAGTTTCTGTCTTAAGATCTTTAGAATATTTGCAAAATAAAAAAATAGTGCGGCTCTCTTCTGAAAAAAAGAAAATAGTTGAAATAGGAGTTAATGGAGCATTGTATCGAAAAAAAGGTCTTCCAGAGAGGAGACTTTTGAATCTTTTGGACGAAAAAAGAATTGTGGAATTTAAAGAAGCCCAAAAAGAAAGTAATTTGTCTGATGATGAATTTAAAGTATCTATTGGAGTATTAAAGAAAAAAGCCATGATTGAATTGAAAAATAGGAAGATAATTTTTAGTGCGAACAAAGAAGAGATGTCCAAAAAAACTCTTGAAGAATCTTTTATTGAACTTCTTCCCTTAGAATATGATGTTTTATCTCCTGAACAGCTTTACGCATTAAAATCGCTGCAAAGTAGAAAAGACATAATTCAAATTAGAGAAGAAAAAACAATCAATATTGAAATTACTGATTTAGGTAAAAAAATAATTGATTCTAAAATAAAAACCCAAAATTTAATTGAGCAGATAACTCCTGAAATTTTAAAAAAAGATTCTCAATGGAAAGGAAAAAAATTCAGACGATATGACATTACTTCGTCTGTTCCGGCAATCAGCGGGGGGAAAAGGCATTTTGTTAATCAGGCAATAGATTATGGGAGAAAGATTTGGACAGAAATGGGATTTAAAGAAATGACAGGCAATTTTGTTCAGAGTTCTTTTTGGAATTTTGACGCATTGTTTACTGCACAAGACCATCCGGTTAGAGAAATTCATGATACATTTTTTATAAACAAAAAAGTTGAACTTCCGGATAAGAAGATTGTAGAAGCTGTAAAAAAATCGCACGAAAAGGGTATAACTGGGAGTAAAGGATGGAGATATGATTGGGACAAAGAAGAAGCTAAACGTTTAGTTTTAAGGACGCATACGACCTGTTTGTCTGCTCAAACTCTTTCAAAATTAAAACCTAAAGATTTGCCTGCTAAGTTTTTTGCAATTGGAGCGAATTTTAGAAATGAAACAATTGACTGGAACCACGGATTTGAACTTTTGCAAACAGAAGGAATCGTTGTTGATCCAAATGCAAACTTTAGACACTTATTGGGTTATTTGAAACAGTTTGCTAAGAAAATGGGTTTTGAAAAGATTCGATTCAGACCAGCATATTTTCCATATACAGAACCTTCTGTTGAAGGAGATGTCTGGAATGAAGAAAGAAAAGAATGGGTTGAATATATTGCAGCAGGGATTTTTAGACCTGAAGTAACAGAACCTTTGCTCGGAAAACCAATACCTGTTCTTGCATGGGGTCCGGGATTTGGAAGAATGATAATGAATTTATTTGATGTAAAGGATATTAGAGAATTAAACAAAAATGATTTAACTAAATTAAGAAAAATGAAATTTTTAATGAAATAAAATGGCAAACATAAAATTTTCAAGAAAAATATTTGAAAAAGATATTATTAAAATAGGGACTACAAGTTTTGTTGAAGAAGGAAAAGAATATTTTACAGAATTTAAGATTACTCCAAAAACTAAAAAGTATCTTGAAAATGAAAGAATCTCTTTGGCGTGTTTATTACCAGAAGCATGGGAATGGTATGAAGTGATACTTTTTGACTTAATAGACGAAGACGTCGACGGCATTCCAGATAAAAAGTTTGGAAATAAATTTGAAGTTATATATTATGGGATAATTGAATCTAGAAATTACACTGTAGAAGACATAATCGAGAAGGGTTTCGAAGAAGATATAAAAAAGTTGAAAGAAAAATCAATTTTAGAATCAGAAATGGAAGTAAAAAGTGTAAAAAACAAAGATAAAGAATTTTCAGTTAAATATATATTAATTAAAAAATAAAATGAAACAATCAATTAAATTAAATAATTCGTTTAACTTTCTGCACGCGATTTTCAGCGGAGGCAATTTAAAAAATCGCCCAACCGCAATGGAAGGGAAGGTTACGCGAAGGAAAGCAAATCAAAAGATTTGCATGTTTCCCGACGAAACTTGGGAAAAACCGTAGGTGTCCTCGCATGGCTAACATAAAATTTTCAAGAAAAATATTTGAAAAAGAAGTAGGAAAACTTGATGAGAAAATGCAGAATCGGATTGCCATGTTTGGAACTACTTTGGAGAGTTTTAATGACAAGGAAATGGAACTTGAAATAAATCCAGATCGTCCTGATATTATTTCTTATCAGGGATTCAAAAGGTCTTTCCTTGCTTTTTTAGGGGAAAAAACAGGATTGAAAAAATATAAAATAAACAAACCAGAAAAAAATTACAAGGTAATTATAGATTCTTCTGTAAAGAATATCCGTCCTTATACTGCTTGCGCAATTGTCAAAGGATTAAGATTTAATGATGAAAAAATAAAAGAACTGGTTGAGATACAGGAAAAATTGCATTTTACTATAGGAAGAAAAAGAAAAAAGCTTGCGATAGGGATTTATCCTTTGGAAAAAATTAAACTGCCAATAACTTTCAAGGCATTAGAGCCAGATAAAATAAAGTTTATTCCTTTGGAATCAGAAAAGGAAATGTCCGGGCTTCAAATTCTTCAAAGACATCCTGCAGGAAGAGATTATGCCCATCTTTTAGCAGGGAAAGAAAAATTTCCGATATTTACTGATGCGGATAATAATATTTTAAGCATGCCTCCAATAATCAACTCTCAATTAACAGGAAAGATAACAGAAAAAACAAAAGATGTTTTCATAGAATGTTCTGGTTTTGATTTTGAAATTTTAAAAAAATGTCTCAACATAATCGTAACAAGTTTAGCAGATATGGGAGGGAATATTTATCAAATGGAATTAAAATATAAGAGAAAACAAATCACCCCGGATTTAACTCCGGAGAAAGCAAAAATATCTTTAGAAAATACAAACAAACTTTTGGGATTGAATCTTAAAGAGAAAGAACTTAAACAATTAATCAAAAAGATGGGGCATGATTATAATAAAAGTTTTGTTGAAATTCCTGCATGGCGGACAGATATTCTGCATGAGGTTGATTTAATTGAAGATGTTGCAATTGCTTATGGTTATGAAAACTTTGTTCCTGAAATTCCGGAGATAGCGACCATAGGACAGGAAGATACAAAAGAAATAATCAAAAGAAAACTTTCAGATATTTTTACCGGACTTGACATGCTGGAAGTTTCAAATTATCATTTAACAATTAAAAAAGATCAGTTTACAAAAATGGGAGTTCAGGAAAAGCAAGAAAAGAACTTTGTGGAATTAGAAGAATCAAAAACAAATTATACAATTTTAAGAAAAGACATTGTACATTATTTGTTGAAAGTTTTTTCAGAGAATATAGATTCAGAATATCCTCAGGCGATTTTTGAGACAGGAAAAGTTTTTGTGTTGGAAAATGAAATACTTGAAAAAGAAAATCTTGCAGCAGCGATTGCTCCTGGAAACTTTACACAGGCAAAACAAGTTCTTGAATATTTATTTAGGATGATTGATATAAAAATAAGTTTGAAAGAACCAAAAGAATGCCCTTTGCATTTTATTGAAGGCAGAGTTGCAGAGATAATTTTAAAAAATAAATCAATCGGATTTATTGGAGAGGTTCACCCTAAGATTTTAAAGAACTGGAAAATAAAAATGCCTGTTGCATTGTTTGAGATTAATCTTGAAGAAGTTTTTGAGGCGTTGAAAGAGTAGGAGATTGGAATCAGAAAAAATAAAACTAAAGAATTACTTGCCTACATAACCCTTAGCAATTCTTTCCACTAAAGAAATTTTATTGTCAGGTTCTCTTAATCCTTCTCCTAATTTTAGAGACATCTCCTGAATTTTATAATCATCTGTTTTTAATCTTTCAAGATAATCATCTAAGTTTAAGGAACTATTATGCATAAAACCAACTAATGAAATTTCTGAATTAGGTAACTTGTATTCAAATACAATGTTTGGAAAATCGTGAAAACTTAATTGGTATCTATCACGATTATTTGGAACAACAATTAAAGGAAAATTCCACTTACTTTGTTTACTCTTTTTGGCATAAAGAATTCTTTTTTCAGGGCTAACAGATTGCTCAAAAATATTACTAATTTCATCTTCAAATTCTTTAATTGATCTTTGAAAACTATCTATTTCAAAATCATTTGAGATATAATTAATTCCAAAATCATTTTTTAAAATTTCTTTATCTTTAATTGATACTTTCTGACAAGTGAAAAGATTATATTCCTCTGTTCCTTGTAAAAGAACAGCATGGTCATCAATTTCAGATTGTGCAATCAAATTACCACAAAGCCCATTAGTTTTAGAATTTCTCCCTTTGAATTCTTTTAAGATTCCAGTAATTTTATACTCGGTCATGATAATAAAGTTGGAATATCATTTATAAACCTTTCTTTTATGATACTACTATAAAATTAATTTGGAAGAAGTTTTTAGGGTGTTGGAAAATTAAATTGTAAATGGTTCATTAAGAACTTCATAAAAACTATCCATTTCTGGAGGTGTTGCTCTACGTGAATAAAATCTCCCACATTCTGCGCAATAACAATGTGCCTTAGTTTGAAAATGATAAATGAAAATTGATTGAACTTCTTCTCCAAGATGCCCTTTCTTAGCACATGCTTCTTGTTTTTGAGCGATTTTATTCAAACGATTCATTAAATTTTCAAATTTAGATTCATCCATCTTAAAAATATTAAGAATTACTTATTTAATAATATTTCCCCTATCCAAAATAACCTTTACCATTCACTTCAACTTTATTTCCTAAATTATTTTTCATCACATCAAGAACATCCAGCACATCTTTTTTTATTTCCTGCCACATCTTATAAGATTCTTTCACAAAATCTGCTTCTTTTTCTTCTTCAAAATTAATATCTAATTCAATTAATCTAATTTCTGTTTTTGATAATTGGCCATAAATATTTGTCAGCTTCTTTTTTTCTTTAATTCCAATTGATTTAATAATAGAAAATATAAACATCGGAGCATTTACTGGATTTAAAATAGCTTCAACAAATCTCAAATAATTTGAAAATTTATCTGCCAGGAATTTTCTTATTTCCCTTATTAAAAAATCTGTTTCAATTTCTGCAACTTTTTCTATCTGAAAATCTTTGTTCAAGTCATCAAAACTTGGTAAGTCATATTTCTTCTGAATCTTTTGATAATTTTTCTTTAAATTTTCTAAATTAGATTTTTCTTTCATATAAAAAGTTAAGAATAAGGTTATTTAAAGTTGTTGGAAGCCTCAGCTGGGGATTGAACCCAGGACCTCTACATTACCGATGTAACACTCTACCAACTGAGCTACTGAGGCATAGTTGATAATTTTTTTAGAACTATATAAAATTTAGGTTTGGACAACTTTGCAAATTATTTTTTCATTGTCCTTAAAAAAAAGAATACTAAGAGAACTATTAAAAATGCAAGTGAGACAAATCCAAAAATCATTGAAAGCAAAAAAAACAAATTGTTATAAATTTCGTTGTTTGAAACATTATAGATAACAAATGAAAGAATAAATAAAATTGCGAACAAAATTAAATTTTTTAAAACAAGATTAATTTTTAGTCTATCTGAACGAACTAATTTTTTAGGTTTACGAACAACTTTTTTAGTTGTCTTCTTGGAAACTTTTCTTACAGATTTCTTTATAACTTTTTTCACCTTCTTTTTTACTACCATCTTATAATATATATTAGAGAATATAGTTTATAAATATTACTCTAAAAATTGAAATTTTTCTCCTATATTAGTATTATTCCCTTTCCAATCCATTCGAATTGCATAAATTGTCATTGCCTTCATGTTTCCAAAAATAGAGCCGAGCCAAGAAACATAAAGCTTTGTTGCAGTTAACATTCCTGGGATGGTTGCATAATCTATCTCTTGCCCTCTAAGAGTAACAGTAAAGCTAACATAAGTAAATAATATTAATGCTATTAAAAATATTGCAAATAATTTATGTTTTAATCTTTTTATTTCGATTACCACCCATATGGCTATAATTAAAACAGCCATGACAAATAAAGTAATTCCGACCACCATTGAAATTAAAAGAACAAAGAGTATAAAAATATTTCGGAGAAAAGAATTTTGCACTTTCAAAAGATATTATCAAAGAATTATCTACAGAGCATAAATTTTAATACTCTTTTGACAAAAGAAATTCATAGCCCTGTAGTACAGTGGTCAAGTATTTCGGACTCTGAATCCGGAGACCCAGGTTCGAATCCTGGCAGGGCTATTGATTCAAACCAAGGTTCGATACCCAAAGAGGGCACGAGGACCTCTTCGAGGATCCTGGCAGGGCTATATTAAAAATAAATTCTGACAAAACTTTAATCAATAAATTTAAATAGATTATATTCATTAGTTATATATGGTAGAAAAAGAGGTCGGAAAAGTTTCCGGTTACTTTAGCCATGTGGAAGTTGCTGCTATAAAGTTGTCAGCAGGATTGAAAGTTGGAGATAAAATACATATAAAGGGTCATACAACTGACATTGAACAAAATGTAGAGGGCATACAAATAGAAAAGAAAGAAGTGAAAAAAGCAAAAAAGGGCGACCACATTGGAATAAAAGTTTCTGAAAAAGTAAGACCACATGATAAGGTGTTTTTAGTGAAATAGATTATTTTTAATTCATGTTTATGGACATAGAAGTAATTAATAAAAACTGAAACAAAAATATTAATTGGGCATTCATCTTGCGAGTTTAACGAGTGCAAATATTTTTAAATTAATTTGATCTCTTTTATTAAAGCCCCGATAGTTCAGATGCCAAGAATTCCTATTCCCAATTTACTCTTGCTTATTAATATTGATTTTACTACAAGAGCAAATTACTCACCCTTTCACAGACGTCGGCATACTGAGTATTCTAAAAATTTATAAATAGAAATCTAATTAGTTTAGTAAGTTATGCCCCGATAGTTCAGAGGCCAAGAATTCCGCCCTCTCAAGAAATGTTTTTGAATTTTTAAATAAATTTTAAAACTAGAGAGGTGATTTAGTCTCGATGAGAGGAAAAATCTATGCATCTCAATGCAACCTTCTCTTGGAGAACGGCGGTGACCCGAGTTCGAATCTCGGTCGGGGCGTTTCAAATATTCCTTAGCCACTAATTCAAATAAAAAATACGAGCTTCGGACGAGCAGAGTGAGAATGTTGGCGGGGGCATATTATTTAATAAACTCTTGATTCTTTAACATTTTATGGCAACAAAACACCAAATGCGTTCGGCGAAAAGATTAAAGAATCTTAAGAAGCAGCGAGGCAAGTATCCTTTGTTGTTGAATAAAATAATTGAAATTTCAGATATTATTTTGGAAATTCTTGATGCGAGGTTTCCGAAAGAGATGCAAAATAAAGAGATTGAAAAATTGGTTAAGGATAAAGGCAAGAAGATAATTTATGTTTTAAATAAGTCTGATCTTACGAGGAAACGGGATAAAAGTTTTAACCCACGGGTTTTTGTTTCGTGTAAAAATAATAATGGGGTTAATGAACTGAGAAATAAAATTAAGCAGGAAGCAACAAAGATTAATAAGATAGGAGAATATAATCGTATTCAGGTAGGGGTTATCGGATATCCAAACACTGGAAAGAGTTCTTTGATTAATCTTTTAATTGGGAGAACTTCTGCGAAGACAGGAGCAGAGGCGGGCTTTACAAAAGGGATACAAAAATTGAGGCTGACTAAAGATATACTTTTATTAGATTCTCCAGGGGTTATTCCTACTGAAGATTATTCTATGACAAGCGAGGAGAAAATTGCAAAGCAGGTGAAAGTTGGAGGGAGATCATATAATCAGGTTAAGAATCCGGAACTTGCGCTTAATGAAATTGTAAAGAGCAATAAAAAAGATTTGGAAAAATTTTATAAAATTAAATTCAGGGACGCAGAAGATTTAATTGAAAAGATTGGCAGGAAAAAAGGTTTTTTGAAAAAACACAGCGAGGTTGATTCTGACAGGGCAGCAAGACTAGTTTTAAAAGATTGGCAGTTAGGAGATATCAGAATATAAAACAGAATTAAATTTCACAATATTATCTCCTTTTAGGCCTTTGAGAATGATTTCTTCCATGATTATAATCTGATTCTTTTCTGTTATTTCCTCGCCATGTATTTGCCCTTTTTCTATTTGAGGTTTTGCTAGTCTGATTCCCATTGCTCCTTTCTCCACTAAAACTTCTGTTATTTCTTTGCCTGTTATCCCGTCCTCTGCTAAAATTTCTTTCGCGTGAAACGCCATAACCCCTGTGTCTCCCGGAACTATTTCTATCAACGATTATTCTAACTCTTTTTAATAGCGGGGCTTTGACTTCTGTGATTTTTAATTTTTCATCTCTGGAAACATTTCCGAAATTTTCGTAATCTCTGCTGCATAAAATATTAATCGCGATTCCTTCTTTTCCTGCTCGTGCTGTTCTGCCAATTCTATGAATATATTCTTCGCTTGTTTTTGGGATGTCATAATTATAGACATGACTTACTCCCTGAATATCAAGCCCTCTCGCAGCAACATCTGTGCATACTAAAATATTTACCCCGCCCTTGCTGTTAAATTCATTCAAAACTCTGCTCCTTTTGTTTTGGTTTAATCCTCCATGGATTGCTTTTACATTCATTCCAAAATTCTTCAAATTTTTAGTTACAAAATCAACATTTCTTCGGGTAGAACAAAATACCATGACTAATTTGGCCTTTTCTTTTTCCAACAAGTGAACAAACAAAGAAAATTTTAAACCATCGGGAATATCATAATAAATTTGTTTTAGTTTTGAAGCATCTATATGTGATTCAACAGAAATTTCTTCTGGGGTTTTGGTGTATTTTCCGGCTAAATATCCCATCTCTGAGGAAATCGTTGCTGAGAAAAGCATGGTCTGTCTTTTCTCCGGGCATTTTTTTAAAATTTTTTTAACATCAAATTGAAAACCCATATCAAACATTCTGTCCACTTCATCTAAAACAAGAAATTTAACCTCACTTAAATCTAAAGTTCCGCGACTCAAATGGTCCAAAATCCTTCCGGGAGTTCCGACAACTACATCTGTATTTTTTAAAAGTCTAATTTGATTCTCAATACTAACACCTCCATAAACTGACAAAACTTTTAACTTCTTGTGTTTTGAAAATTTTGCAATAGCGTTTGCAACCTGCTCAGCGAGTTCTCGTGTTGGCGTTAAAACTAAAGCCTGAACTTTTCCATTTTTTTCTAAATTTTCTATAATGCCAGATGCAAATGCTATAGTTTTTCCAGAACCTGTTGCAGAACCGCCAATTACATCTTTTCCAGCTAACACTAGAGGAATTGTTTTTTCCTGAATTTCTGACGGAGTTGTGATGTTCGCTTTTTCAAGCACAGACACAAACTCACGACTTAGTCCGAGTTCTTCAAATGTTTTCATTTTGTTAATATATTATTCTATCAAGAATTAACTTGAACACAAAGCCCTTTGCAACTTGCGTTCAAGGACTTTTCAACATATAATCATCTTAAAGGAAATTATAGGTTTATAAGAGTATTGATTTTTGTTTTTTTGAAAGATTGGTTGTTGAGAGAAAGCATTATCCTCCAATTGTCAATATCTATAAACAATATTCTCCTAGATTTTAAATGACAAAACAATGGTATGTATATATTCTTGAATGTCAGGATGGTTCGTTTTATACTGGTGTTACAAATGATATTGATGCTCGGATGAATGCACATGCAGAGGGAAAAGGAAGCAAGTATGTTTGCAAGAATGGTTTTAAGAAATTGCTTAAAGTTAAACTGTGCGAGGATAAATCAGATGCGTGCAAGTGCGAGTATGAAATTAAGAAACTCCCTCGGAATCAGAAGTTGAATTGGTTTAGTTGATTTTTCTAAATAAACTTTTTAATCTTCGGCGAAGACATTTCAATAATTTTATAAACATCATTCACTTGTATAAATTAAAGAGGTCAAAATGAATTTCAAACATATTTTAATATTTTTATTTATCCTGGCAATTGTCCCGACAATAACAGCGTTAGACAAGGGTTATTGTGTAATTGCAGAAGTTTCAGATATTAGTCCAAGTTCAATTGGAATTGGAGAGGAGTTCACAGTAGGTGTGCAAATTGAAAATTGCGGGGACCAAATGCCAGAATATGTTTATTTTGAATTACTAAATCCTCCAACAGACATTACAATTAAAGAACCGCTTGTCATGAATATTTCTAAATTATATTATGGAAGCAGTGAAAGATTTATTACTTATCATATGAGAACAACTGAAGATGCCCAACCCGGAACCCATGTAATTAAAACTAAGTTAACTTACGGGGGAAGAGGATTTTCAATGATGAGAAATTATGATATTACTTTTAGTGTTATAGGAGACAAAGCAGAGTTGAGCATTGCATCGCTTAAAACTTCACCTGTGCTCCCGCTTGAAAGAGAAACTGTTGAGCTAACTTTAAGAATAGAAAATACCGGAGATGGAACTGCAAAATCAGTAAGTGTTTACGCAGACCATCCGTTCCAGGGATTAAAGCAATCATTTCTTGGTGCACTTGATTCAGATGAGGACGGTCCGGCTGTCTTAACTTTTATTGTAAATGAAGCAGGAGAATTTGAATTTCCTGTCACTATTTCTTACAAAGATGATTTTGGAGAGAATGAAATAAAAACAATGATAAACATTAATGTGCTGGAAAAAAAATCAAATGCAGGAATGATTCTCTCTGCAATATTAATAGTCGCTGTTTTTGGAGGAGGAATATATTATTTTATTAAAACAAAAAAATCAAAAGATAAAATTATTCATCAACTTCTCAAGGGGCATGATTTAGGTAAGAAAAAATCCTTGAGGAGAAAATGAGGAAAAAATGTTTAATGATATTAAAGTTGGATTTCTTAGCGCAACAAGTTCTATAAAAAGAGGGAACAAAAAAACTTTAGGATTTATTGTTTTTGTTTTGGCTCTTATTTTTATAAATTTAGTGTTTTTGCCTTCAATGATTGGAGGTCTGATGGGCATGATGACTGGCTTCATGCAATATTCTTATGGAGATATTGTTATTGAACCGAGCATGGATAACGCTTATATTAATAATGCAGATAATGTTTTGCAAAAAGTGAGGGCGATTCCGGGTGTTACGTTTGCAACAAAAAGGTTAGATGCAGGAGCTTCCATTCAATACAAACAGAAAGTTGTTGGTTCATCTATAAAAGGAATCTTGCCCTCTGAAGAGCATGGCATTTCAAACTATCCATTTATTATAAGTGAGGGAGAATTCTTAGGCGGACTTTCACGAGCTGAAATTATCATCGGGGCTATGCTTGTAGAAGGTTATTTTGGTTCTGAAATTTATGATAATCTGGGCGGGGTAAGAGTGGGCTCTCATGTTGATGTAACCTACAGCAACGGTGTGGTGAGAACCTACAAAGTCAAAGGAATAATGGAAGGAACATTTGAGCTTGTTGATTTAAACGCTTTAGTTCATTATAAAGAAATTGAAGATGTATTTGGTCTTGATGAAAGCAAGGCAACAAGCATTGTTGTAAGGGTGAGAAACCCTGATGTTTTAGCAAAGGTAAAAGAGAAAATAATTGCCGCAGGAGTCAATGAACCAGTTTTTACAGCAGATGAGAAATCAGATGCATTAATGCGACAGGCAATGCAAAGTATAGACCTGATAAATGTTGTTTCTAAATATGTTAGTTTAATTGTCGGGGCAGCGTTAATTTTAATTATAATTTATATTAATGTCTTGAACAGAAAAAAAGAAATAGGTATTTTGAAAGCAGTTGGCATTTCTCCTGGTTCAATAGTAATATCTTACGCATTTATCAGCATGTTCTATGTTTCACTTGGAGTTTTAGCAGGATTGGTTTTGTATTTTCTTCTTATGTTTTATTTTACTGTAAACCCTGTAACATTTTATGAAAATATAACAATTATTCCGGAGATTCAGGGAGAATTAGTAATTCAAAGTATTTTTACCATGCTTATCATGTCAGTTATTGCGGGGACGCTTCCTGCCTGGAGAGTTTCAAAAGAAAATATATTGGAGGCAATTTGGGGGAGATGATGGAAACAAGAAAAGCAACTAAAAAAGATATTCCGAAGATGTTTAAAATTTTAAAAACCAATAGCCCAAAATATCCTAAGAAATTAGCTTTGCAAGAGTTAAATGAAATGTTTTCTAAATCTTTTCTAAAACCGACTTATATTGTTGTGGAAGATAAAAAAGAAATTTTGGGCTTTGGAGGCTTTATTCCTTCATGGATAGATTATAGGGTATTCAATATTTTTTGGGTCAATATAAATCCAAAATATAAAAATAGAGGAACTGGCTCTAAATTAATAAAAGAGATAATAAATCAAATAAAAAAGTATAAGAAACCAAAACCAAAAATGATTTTAATCTCAACAAAAATTCCGAAATTCTATGAAAAATTTGGATTCAAAAAAACAACCTCAAAATATGATAGAAATTATATTTTAATGGAGAAAAAACTAAAATGAAAGATAAACCAATGATAAAAATAAAAAATATGAAAAGATATTATAAAACAGGAAGTGTAATAGTCAAAGCTCTTAATGGAGTTTCGTTTGAAATAAAACAAGGAGAGTTTATTGCGATTATGGGGGCAAGTGGAAGCGGGAAGACCACGATGTTGAGAATTCTTGGATTGCTTGATAAACCAACAAAAGGAGAATATACAATTAATAATCTTAATGTTGTTGATTTGCCAGAAGAAGAAAAAGGGTATTACAGGTTGACACAATTAGGTTATGTGTTTCAGGATTATGCATTGATTAATGAAATGAGTGCCGAGGAGAATGTTTATATTTTATCTCTTATGGAAGGGAAATCAAAACAAGAATCTATTTCCACATCTAAGGAAGCTTTGGAGAAAGTTGGATTAGGAGATAAATTAAACAGAGTTCCTGACCAGCTTTCTGGAGGGGAAAAGCAAAGAGTTGCTGTTGCAAGAGCCATAGCCAAAAAACCAAAGATATTATTTGCAGATGAACCTTGCGCTAATCTTGACACCCACACATCTGAACAAGTTTTAGAAGTTCTCAGAAATTTAAATAAAAATTTTAGACAGACAATTGTGATGGTTACACACGAACCCTGGCATACAAAATATGTTTCAAGAATTATAAAGCTTAAAGATGGTTTGATTGTTAGTGATAAGAAGTTGCGGAAGTAGATTATCAAGAACATAATTCTTTTTTAAGCAAAATTTAAAAACCTTTTAATTTTGTTTTGTTCATGAACAAATTAGCAATCTTTATAATTGCATTAATTTTGTTAATTGGGTTATGGGTTGGCGGAAAAATGACAGATACAAATACAAAAGTTAAATTAGAAACAAATCACGGCGATATAATTATTGAGTTTTATAGTGAGATGCCTGTCACAGCAGGAAATTTCAAAAAGCTTGTTGAACAGGGATTTTATGACGGAGTAATTTTTCATAGAGTGATTGACGGATTTATGCTTCAGGGCGGAGACCCTGCCGGAACTGGAATGGGTGGTCCGGGATATACTATCAAAGATGAATTTACAAAAACAGATTTAGACAAAAATAATCGCGGAACAATTTCAATGGCAAATGCAGGACCAAACACTGGCGGGAGTCAGTTTTTTATAAATCTGGTTGATAATAATTTTTTAGATGGAAAACACCCTGTTTTTGGCAAAGTTGTGGAAGGTATGGATATCGTCGATAAAATCGCAAAAGTCCAGAAAAATTCACAAGATAAACCCTTGAAAGATGTTATAATTCTCAAGGCTTTTTTAATTTAAATCTATTTTCTAAAAAAGAGTATAAAAGCTTTATTGGTTACTAATAAGTGAAAAATTATGCCCACAAGCTTTAAAAGACAACATTTCTTTTTAGTTTGACTTAAATTAAATATTGAGGTTAAAAAAATGACAGAAGAAAACGAAACTAATGAATCTGAGGAAGCAAAAGAAGAGACTTCAGAAGAACAAGTAGAAACTCCTTCAGAAACAACTGAAGAAGCTCCGGAAGTTACTGAAACAAGTGAAGAGTCTGCTGAAGAATCTGAAGAGCCTAAAAAAGAAGAAGAAAGTTCTGAAGAAGAAACTCCTTCAGAAGAACCAGAAGTTCCTGCTGAAACAGAAGAAAAAACACCAGAAGATTCTGAATAAATTTATTTTTTATTTTATTTTATTTTATTTTTATTCTTCTTCTTTTTTGCAAAAACTTTTTGTTGTACTTACAATCCAGTCCAAATTTAATGTCAGATGTATTAATACTATAACTGCCATTACAACTCCACTCCAATCATGGAAATTTGAAATTAAAGGCATTGGAAGATCTCTGTAAGACAAACTTATTCCTAAAAATTCTCTAAATCCTGTAAATTTGAAAATCCCGGTTAAAGTAACTATTAAAAAACTTATGCCGAGACCAATATCTAAAATATATTTTATTGTGTTCTTTTCCATTTCACTTTTTTATTTTATATAAATCCTATAACATAATTTATCATTTCTAACTCGCACCCCTCTTAGTTTACTAAAGAAGCAAGGATATTTAATGGTTTTTGTTTTTGGAAGAGAACTTTATTTTAATGCTTCAATAATTAAAATATATGGTTTATGAATATACTTTTTCCAATTGTATTTTGGATATTTTTTTATTCCTTCTTTTAGAATGCTTAATGAAGACCATTTTATATCTTTAAAACCAGCTTCCCTAAGACAGGTTTCATAAGTATTTTTTGACCAATGATATGTTTTGAAAGAACATACTTCTTTCATATTGTCATATAATCTTACTGTGAGTTCATCTCCTTCTTTAAGAGGCTCTAAACCTTCTACTTTTGCGCCAAACTCTTTAACATCCTTAATAGGATTTGTTGGGCTTTGATTTAGTGTGACAAACTTTCCACCTTTCTTTAGGTTCATATAAATATTTTTACACATTTGCAGAAGTTCTTCTTTTGTTTTTGAGTAATGCAATAAGAAAGCTGAAATAACTATATCAAATTCTTTTATCTCCCCCAATTTTATAACATCTCCTACAAGATATTTAATATCTAATTTTTCTTGTAGAGTTTTATTCTTAGCAAGTTTAATCATTTCTTCAGAAAGATCTATTCCTAGAACTTCTTTAGCACCTTTTTTTTTAAATTTCCTTGAGAAATTTCCATCTCCACAAGCTAAGTCAAGAATTGTTTTTCCACTAACATTTCCCACTAACATTTCCCACCTTCTTAATAAAACTTGGATTAATAATATAAACTCTCTCTAAACGGCTTTCTTCTGAATCAGTATATCCTTCAGCGATTTTGTCATATTCTGCCATTAGGTTAAATAGGTTATTATTTTTATAAACTTAAGGGTTTTTGTTTTTAGAGGGTTTGAAAAACTATTTTTATTTTCAACAAATTTATATACTTTATTTACAATTTTTTATTATGGGGTGGAAAATATTTTTGAGTCTGGTTTTTATTATGTTTGCAGTTAGCACACTTGTCCTGTATTGGTTTGTCCCATTTAAAATAACTGAGTTTGGAATAAAACCCGGGAATTCTAATTTTAGTTTGAATAGTTATGAAGGAGAAAACATGCAGTTCTATGCAAACATGAGATATCCTGATTCAAGAATTTCTTATAAAATTATTTCTTGTCCGTTGCAGAAGAAAGACGACATGGAAAGGGCGTTTGAGATAATTTCAAATAAGAGTGTGCTGGAATTTTATCCCTTAGAATATAATGAAGAAATTTCTGTGACTTGTGACAGCAGAAACAAAATTGAAGAGGGCTTATTTATTGCAGGTGAAGGGGGACCGACGAATATAACTAAAGCCGGAGAATTTTATGTTATTTTTCACGGAAAGATTTTGTTGATAAAAGAATCCACATGCGAAAGACCAAACATTGCATTACATGAACTTTTGCATGCCTTGGGGTTTAATCATTCTAAGAATTCTAATAATATTATGTATTATATTAGTAAATGCAAACAAACTATTGGTCAGGACCAAATAGATTTAATAAACAAACTTTATTCTATTCCAAGCTATCCTGACCTTGCTTTTGAAAATGTGTCTGCAATTATGCACGGAAGATATTTAGACACTAATATAAGTATTAAAAATAACGGACTTAAAGATGCCGAAGAAGTTAGAATATTAATTTATGCTGATGAAAAATTTGTAAAAGAAATTGATTTGGATGCTCTGAAAGTTGGACATGGAATAACAATAATTTTAAGCAATGTTTGGGTTAAAGAAATAAATGTTGGGGAATTGAAATTTTTTATAGATTCTAATTTTAGTGAATTGGAAAAAAATAATAATGTGATTGTTTTAGAGATAAAGAAGAATTAATAGTTCTGGATTTTTAATCCTCTGAAAAAAAAGAAAAAAAAGAAATAGAAAACAAAAGGAATTAGTCACCTAGTTCCATATCGTCGATATCCATATCAATATCGTCTTCAAAAAATTCTCCTTGAGAGATTTTGTTTGAGTTATCCTCCATTTTAACCTCGTTTTTGTTGCTCCTTATAGAAAAAATTAGTTTTTAAATATTTCTATGATGGTGTGTGGAAGAGAATGTTTTGAGATTGGAAAATCCCTCCACTATAACTCACTCCCAGAGAAGTCGTTATTAATCTTAAATGTTTGTCGCTTCTCTAAAAGTTCGGATTCGAATATTAAACTTTTTTGTGTTTAGCAAACCTGTGTAAAAAATGGGGCATAAAGCCCCATGTAATCCCTCCACCCAGATTCGAACTGGGGATCTCCCGGGGTCTGTTGAACATTATGGCTTTTAGGGTTTCATTTAATTTCCTTAACGGAATATCCACCTTAGATATCAGCCCTGAGCCTAAATTAATAGGAGGGGTTGATAAGGGGAACCTTGGTTCCCTTTATTTATCTACAGCCAGGCGCTCTAACCACTGAGCTATGGAGGGATAATCTGTAACTCACCAAAAAAGATTGGCAAGATACATATTTTAGAGAGACATATTGAGTTTAAAAAAACTTCTGTTAAACATAAGCCAAAGTTAAAAGAGATTTCTAAACAAAACATTTAAAAGTAATGTTTTGTTATAAAATATTATAAAATGGTAAAAGCAATTTTTGAAATTCCTGAAAAAGAAAACAGAATATTAACAATTGTTAAAGGTCAGCATGGATTTAGCACTAAAGAACAAGCCTGTGTTTTTATTATAGGAGAGCATGAGCAGAGTTTAGAACCTCAATTAAGACCCGAATTTATTAAAAAGATGGAAAAAATAGAAAAAGAAAAAGGAATCCCTTTTAAGAATATAAAAGAGTTGAGAAAATTAACTGGGGAATAAAATGTATCACTACATGATACAGCCAAATCTTCAAAAGATTATGCTTAAATTATTTAGAAAAGATAATCAAACAAGAGAGAGAATAATTAAAAAAATAAATGAGATTATTAATTCAGGAGATATTGAGCATTATAAAAATCTAAAAAAACCCCTGCAACATTTAAAGAGGGTTCAGATTAGAGAAAATGTTTTAGTTTTCAAATATGACAAAACAAATAAATTAATATCATTTGAGGACTTTGACCACCATAATAAAATCTATTTAAAATAAGAGAGTTTATGTTTTTAAAATTATTTGTTGGGGTATTAGATATTCATAGCCATTGTAATGTCTGCAGAGATTAATCCTGATTTCTTATAAAATGCAATTGCTTTTTTATTCTTATAGGAAATATTTGCTTTAAGTCTTTTCAAATTTTTATTCTTGGCCCACTTTTTAAATTCAACTACTAACTTCTCTCCTAATCCCTTGCCTCTATGTTCTTTATCCACAAACATATGTTCTAATTCTGCATACCTTGATTCTTTTCTTCCTGTTTCATCTTCTAGAATTAATCCAATTAGGTATCCTACAACTTTATTATCAATCTTAATTACAATTCCACAACTCTCTTTAGAAGTAATTCTTTCTTTGATTTCATTTATTCCTTCTTTACTGAAATTCCAATCTGGATTAATATTATCATCGTATCCTTGTTTTATTTCATATAAAAAAAGTTTTTTATTTAATGCTTGGATAGAAGAAAAATCATCAAGTGTTGCTTTCTTTATTTCAACCATTTTTAAAAGTTTTTATTCTCCATCCTCTTCTCTCTTTCTCTGTTCTGCCACAAAAAAAGCCCTGTTTGATTCTGCCTCGTGAATCTCTCCATCCCTCTCATAGATTGCAGTCGCTGTTGGCAAGGCAAATTTCCCTAACACTCCTATCTTAGAATAAATTATATACGAAAGCATTCTGGTTTCTCCTGCTTCTAATTTTTCAAATTCCCACTCTATTCTTTTATTTTTTTCATTTATCCTCAAAGGTTTTTCTCCCCCAAATTCTTTATAGACTTTCACCAATACAGGGAACCTGTCTATAATACTTATTCTCTCAACATATTTTTTAGCATGCACAAAAATTGAAACTTTTAATGCAAACTCCCCGCCCTTAGCCTTTACAAAAGAAACCTTTTTTCTCAGAACCAAATTTGTTTTTGAATATTGTTTTGCCAGCACAACAATTGTAACAATAAAGAATATCACCAACAAAGGAAAGAGCCAGTTAGTTTTTACAACAATCTCCAAAGTTTCATCGGGTTTTATTCCTCTGTTCCATGTATAAAATATAGTCATGCCTTGTCTTTCAACAATGTCTGGCTGAGGACTAAAACTTGTAAACAGCCTCGAAATAATATTCTTTTTCAGGACTGTTTCTGATTTAGCCAAAACATTTCCTTCATTTGTCTTAGACACTATCTGTGTATTTATAATAAAACCATAATCATTTTTTGTGGTTGTCAAAAGGCTTTTTTCAACAAATTTTATAATTCCTTCCACATTTGCTTTTTCATTCTCAACGCTGATTTCTGCATTCAAAGTATAAAACCCTGCCATTAACTTTTTGAAATCATCTTTATTTAATTCTATATGAAAATCTTTTCTTTGGTTTGGGCCGAGAGAAAAACTTTCTTCAAATTCAAAAAAAGCAGAAGAGAATTTTGTATTAATTTCTCCGAAATCAAAATTTAATTTATTATGAATATAAATTTCAAGGGAATTTGAGTCAGAATCAACTTCACCGGAACCAATTTCAAAAGCATCTTTTAAATCTATTATTTTAAATGTCAGTTCTTCTTTTGTTTCTGAAGTGTCCTGACTCCTGATAAAATATGAAAAAGTATAAGCTCCCCTGTGGGTGAAATCCCCTATTGGAGAAATCTTCAACTGAACATCTTTTGTCTGGAATTCGGCTATGAAAACTGTGCCAACAGGAAACATGCTAAATCCCAAAAGATTGTAAAATTCAAAATTATCTGCTACTCCAAAATTAGTTATTTCCAGTTCAAAAACAACAGGTTTCTTTAACCCGGCAATCATAACCTCATTTGAACTCTGTTTTTCAACATTTATATTTATTGCCAAAACCGACGGCAAGACCAATAGTGCAATTAGTAAGATAAATATTTTTTTCATGTTAAAATCAAAAGTAAATTATATATAAGGATTTCGGTAGTGATTACAATAGGTCTCCTGTAGGAAGATTATATCTGTGGGCAAAAGAATGCAATGTTTCTCTTGACAATCTCTTCACTTTTTTGTTTTCGCTGTATATTGCTCCATCCAGTCCACCATTTCCTCCTTTTTTTATTGAAGCAATAATTGAACTACCACCTCTTTGTTTTCTTAATGTAAAAGTATCTGAAATTATTTGTATAAGTTCCTCATGACCATTAAATTCTTCTAATCCAGGTATCAAAGTATGGTATTCTTTTTTTCTTAAACTATCTAACCAATTCAAATTATTATTTAAGTTATCAACAATTCCTGAAAGTTTTTTCTCAAGATAATTATAAATCTCCTTTTCCATAGAAATATATTGCTAATTAATTTAAAAAGATTATTGTGATAAAAGAAGATTACCGCTTCCCCTCTAAATCCAAATAAGCTTTTGCCTGCCCCAAAAAATCATCACAGGTTCCACCTAATTCTTCTTCCATTTGGTCTATCCTTGAAGTTATTATCCATTTCTCATAAATACCCCTCAAAAATTTCCTAATAGCATCTCTTTCAAATTTTCCATCATAATCTCTTATAAGGGTGCCCTTGACACTTACTTTAACCGCACCTTTATTTGTTTTTACTTTAGCATTATTTTGAGTTATCTCAACTTTTGTCAAATCAGTTATTTCAAATCCAACTTTAATTTCAAACTTAAAATAATCAGTAACTTTTTTTGTCCCGGTCCATTCAACATCTATATTTTTTGAATCCCCTGTTAATTTTTCTACATATTTATCTTCAGAAATATCTAATCCTGTTTCTTCTGTAAGCCATTCGTGGCAAAATTTATAAAAATCCTTGAATGAAAAAATCCCTTTATACTTTAAACTGCTTGAAAATATTGTATCTTTTTCTGCCATCTTTTATATATCAATAAAAGTTTATTTAAATATTCTTCGGAAATCGTAAATTAATAAACAAAATATTTATAAGATTAAGATTCCTTGATAAATAATGTCAAGAGAAAAAGAGAAAACCAAAAAATATTTTATGAAGGTCAGTAATTCAAGAAAACTATATTTGCCTATTTATCTTATGATTCTTGTCTTGATTGCGGTTATTATTTTTATAAAATATAATGATTTGAACTTAAGCACTCCTGCTCTTGTTTTAGTTGTGTTATTTATTTTATTGTCAATAAAATTTACTGAATTGCATAGATGGAGTAATTCTTATAAGATTACCAGAGATTCATTTGTTCATACTAAAGGAATTTTAAACAGAAAAACCAGAAGCATGGATTTTCTTGCTATAAGTGATATTGAACTTAGACAAAATTTTTGGCAGAGATTACTTAATTATGGAGATGTTAGTGTTCGTTTATATTCCGGGGAAAGTGATAATCCCGCTAAAAATATTAGTAATCCTAAAAAATTTGCAGATTGTTTAGAAAAAATGATACATATTAAAAGAAGGGAGAGCTCAAATTGGTAATGGAATATCCAGAAGAACCTATTCACAAAAAACACAGAACAAAAATAATTGTATTTGGAATTTTCTTGATTATTTTATTTGTTCTTGTTTACACATCTTTTTACGGATTGCCCTTGACAGGGAGCATTATTAAGAGTAATCCTGATCCAAATAACAGTATTTTCATCTCAGCAGATTTAACTGTGCCTGTTTTATCCCTGGACGGAAAGTTTGAAAAAGTAAATATTGGAGGAAGTTCAGAATCTTTTCTTTATGTGGGAGATAAAAAATTCCCGTTGTCAAACTCAGAAGAGAATTACATTGTTTTAACAGATTATGAGGGAGTAATATCTTTTGATGAGAAGGTTATATCAAACTTAAAGGGCAATGCAATGAGAGTTTCTGTTAACGGGGTTCCAATGATTTCAAAGTCTGACAATAAAATGAAGATTTATTTTGATACTGATTTTAATTATAATGTTTTGGAGATTAAAGAAGGAGCGTCTATTAAAAAATTAGATTATGAAACTTCAGGGACAGTGAAGTTGGACGAAAAAACAACAATAGATTTAGAAGAGGATAATCTTATAATTGAAAAATTTTATGGAGATGTAAAAATAGAAAACAAACATTTTAAACTCAATGGTTATCTAAAAAGTTTAAATGTTAAAGGAAACCAGCAAATTTCTATTTCTGCTTAAGACAAGAATTTTATAATTAAGTCGCATCCCTGCACGACTCGCACATTAACATTCCATTAAAATTATGAAGAATATCGTGGTTCCCGCATCCTTCACAAACTCCTTCACGTATACTTGATGCCTTTTTTACTCTTTTTAATTTTTCTGTTTCCTCTCTGATTTGTGCAAATTCATCAATTTCTGGATAGAATTCCGGATGAAAATTCAAAATATCTTTTACAGTAACTACCCCTACGAGATCTCCCTGGTGAATTACAGGAAGCTTTTCAAATTTCAGTTTTTTCATTTTACTCATAATTTCTTCAACTGTACGCGAAGGTTTTATTTTTGCTATTTTTTTAGGAGAAATATCAATTGCTTTAATTGTTGCTAAATCTTTTTTTGATTTTTTTATTAAAGCCCATAGAATATCCTGCTGAGAAATAAAACCAACAAGCTTTTTTTTGCTTTGTCTGCTTACAATAAGCAAACTCCCAACTTTTTTTCTGACCATTTTTTTTGCACACTCTAACAGCGTTGCATCTGATTTAATCGTCACGGGTTCCCTTGTCATGATGTCTGCAACTAATATGTTTTTCATGCCTATACAAGAAGTCTTTAACTTATAAATTTTACTTATGTTTGCTCTACTATAACAATACTTAAAAATGTAAATTTGAGAGAGATAGTATGACAGACAGGCCAAGAATTATTCTACCAAAAGTAAACACAG
The DNA here is from genome assembly GCA_030611805.1 of Nanobdellota archaeon. Classification (GTDB taxonomy): domain Archaea; phylum Nanobdellota; class Nanobdellia; order Pacearchaeales; family GW2011-AR1; genus JAUWPB01. Next base: position 39,008 of record JAUWPB010000004.1, read on the forward strand.
AATCTGGAAATAAATTTGTTCAATTATATATTGAAGGAGAACCTTATTTTAGATGGAGTTTTATGGAAGGGCATACAACTATTTTGGGAAATGCTTTAGAGGAGTTTGGTTTGGAATTTGATTTAATGAGAAATAGAAATAGAGACCTTATTCCTAAACATTGGAAGGCAGGAGAATATACTGCTGTTGGAATGGGTTATATTAAATTTGGTGAAAGATTTTACGAACTTTATAAAAAGAGTATTGATTATGAATTAAAATCTAATCAAAAACATGCAGGTGATATGTTGATATATTTACCTAAAGGAAAGGAGTTTGTGATAAGATGACAGAAAAACCAGTTGTTCTATTGCCAGAAGATATTCAGAGAATTATGGGAAAAGATGCCCAGAGAAATAATATTATGGCTGCAAAGATGGTTGCAGAAATTGTGAAGACGACTTTAGGTCCGAAGGGAATGGACAAGATGCTTGTTTCTCCAACAAATGATATTATTATTACAAATGACGGCGTTACTATTTTAAATGAAATGCAGATTGAGCATCCTGCTGCAAAGATGATGGTAGAAATTGCCAAGACTCAGGAAAGTGAAGTTGGCGACGGGACCACAACAGCAGTTATGATTGCCGGAAAACTTTTGGAAAATGCTGAAAAACTTTTAGATAGAAAAATTCACCCGACTGTTATCACAAAAGGTTATAGGATTGCAGCAGAAAAAGCTCAGGAGATTTTAAAAGAGATTTCCCTGAAAATTACTCCGGACGATGAAGATATTTTGAAACAAATTGCTATGACAGCAATGACTGGCAAGGGTGCAGAGGGTGCAAAGGAAAAATTTGCAGAGATTATTGTTAAAGCCGTTAAGCAAATCCAAACCAACGGAAAGATTGATTTAAATGATATTAAAATAGAAAAATCACAAGGCAATAGTATTAAAGATACAGAATTGATTTCAGGGATTGTTTTAGATAAAGAAAAAGTGTCAGCGGACATGCCTGGTATTGTTAATGACGCAAAAATTGCTTTGGTTGATTTTGCTTTGGAATTAAAAAATCCAGAGATAGATACAAAAATTTCAATTTCCTCTCCTGAACAATTACAGAGTTTTATTTCTCAGGAAGAAAAAACAATAAAAGAAATGATTGAGAAAGTTAAAGCGTCAGGGACAAATGTTATTTTTTGCCAGAAAGGGATTGATGATTTTGCGCAGTATTTGTTATCTAAAGAAAATATTTATGCGTGCAGAAGAGTTGCAAAAAGTGACATGGAAAAAATATCCAAAGCAACCGGAGGCAAGATTGTGAGTAACTTGGGGGAGCTTGGTTCGTCAGAATTAGGATATGCTCAAATCGTTGAAGAGGTAAAACATGGCGAGGATAATTTAACTTATATAAAAGGTTGTCAAAATCCCAAAGCATTAACAATTTTAATTCATGGGGGCACAGGACATGTTATGGATGAAACCGAGAGAGCCTTAAAAGACGGGTTGGGAGATATTGTTTCTTCTTTGAAGTTTGGTTTAGTTGTTCCTGGAGGAGGAGCCATAGAAATTGAACTTGCACGAAGATTGAGAGAATTTGGACAGTCATTGAGCGGAAGAGAGCAACTTGCTGTTGAGGAATTTGCATCTGCTTTGGAATTTATTCCAACAACTCTTGCAGAAAATGCAGGAATGGATCCAATAGATATTTTAACAGAATTAAAATCAAGGCATGATTCTGGAGAGAGGAATGCCGGATTGAATTTGTTTACTAATAAGATTGAAAATGTTTTGGAGGCAAGAATTATTGAGCCATACAAAATTAAGAGTCAGGCAATAAATTCTGCAAGTGAAGTTGCAATTATGATTTTAAGGGTAGATGATGTTATTGCCAGTTCTGAAACAAGTGGTGGAATGTCAGGTATGCCTCCTGGGATGAGAGGGATGGATTAAGAATCTAATCAACCCAAAATCCCATACAACACACAACTGATTATAACCAGAGCAGAGACTATATTTTTCCAGTTTAGTTTTTCTTTAAGAAATTTCCATGCAAAGATATAAATGAAAATAGGTCCAAGCATTATCATCAGGGTTGTGAAAATGACCCCCAAATTCAGGTAACCATAATATACAATAACCCGGTAAATAACCCAGATAATTCCTACTAATAAAATTTCAAGCCTGACTTTTTTATTTAGTTTGCTGAATTTTGGTCTGAATATAGCGAGACTAATTAAAAATATCGCAAAGCATCTTAAAAAGTAAAAACTCATTGGAGAATAAAAATTCAGGATTAATTTTGAGATAACTAATTCAAGTGCAAAAAAGAAACTTCCAAGCATTGCTGCGATAAAATATTTATTAAATCTCAAATGATTTTTTTTAATGTGTGGGAAGACTATTGCTATTCCGGCAATTATGGCAGGGATAATGATTTTAAGATTTCTATCATATAATTGTTCCCCGAAGATATAACTAAACCAGATTACTAAAATTATAATAAATAAGGGCTCAAGAATTCTTGCTGGTTCTATCTTAGTAACTTTTTCCCATTTCAAAGAGTAAAAGGCAAACAAGTTTGCTGCAATTGAAAAAATAATTACCAAAGAAAAAATTAGCAGGTTTTTTAATTCAAATGCTTCAGGAGTCATTTTCCAGAAAAAGTAAATAAAAGGAAGCATCACCAAAACAATTGCAAGAAATCCCGCGGTTTGGTAAAGTTTAATATTAACTTTTCTTTTTCTTAAAACAATTTTCTCTCTGATTGTTCCTATTGCTAATGCCAATGCTCCTATGATTGGATAATAAAATGTCATGTCCCACCTTATTTATTATTAAGAAACATGTGTTTATAAAATTTAAGAAATGCGCGGTCTGGGAATCGAACCCAGCTCACCTCGTTGGCAACGAGATATTCTACCAATAAACTAACCACGCTTGAAATTATTAATAATAATTAGTTTAAAAAAATATGGTCCGTGGAGGGATCGAACCTCCGCCTTCTCGGTGTAAACGAGAGGGTCTACCATTAGCCTAACGGACCTTTTAGATTATTATTAATAACCTTAAAATTATAATAAGTTTATGGCTTTTAAGTTTTTGGATTTGATTAATAAATAAATTGTTGTAAGTTTTGAGTAGTAAGATTTATAAGGTTAAAAGAATATTTTTCATTATGGAACCAAATAATCAAGACATTCCTGAAATGAATTTAGATAAAAAGTACTCCACTGAAAAACCTATTACTGAAAATCCTGCTAAAATAAAAAAAGAAATGGAGAAAACAAAAAAAGAACTTGAAAGATTAAAGTCTTTTATTATTAAAAAATATTCCTACACTCAGTCAATAAGTGTTTTGCCCCCGCAAGCAATTAAAAGATTTATCGAAGAAGAAGAGATTCCAAAAGAAACTGAAAAACATATTCAACTTTATGTGATTGTGCCTGAAAACAAACTCAAGGAAACTTCCAAAATAACTCAGGGAATAGTTAAACAAATAGAATCTTTGAAATACCCTGTAGGGCATAAACAAAAAATTTGGGTTCAGGTTAAAACTCCGATAGATGTTTGGGAGAATTGTCTGGATTCTAAGTTTGACCTGACAAGTGCCATTGCAATGTCTTTTCCTCTTTATGACAAAGGAATTTTGGGAGCGTTAAGAGTTGCTGAAATCCACAAATCTTTGGTTTTGCAAAAGTTTGAAAAATATGTTGTGAGTTATGTTATCGGTGGAAGTTTAGTAAGAGGAGAAGCAATTGAAACTTCTGATGTTGATGTTTTTGTTATTATTAATGATACAGATGTTAAACGCATGCCAAGACTTGAATTAAAAGAAAGACTCAGGGGAATAATTTACCAGTATGTTGCTGAGGCCTCTGCTCTTGCCGGAGTAAAGAACAAACTTTCTCCACAAATTTATTTATTGACTGACTTCTGGGAATCTGTAAAAGATGCTCATCCTGTTATTTTTACTTTTATCAGGGACGGGATTCCACTTTATGATAGAGGAACATTTATGCCATGGAAAGCATTGTTGAAAATGGGAAAGCTAAAACCTTCCCCAGAAGCAATTGATATGTATATGTCTATGGGAGATAACACCATGAAGAGGGCTAAACGGGCTTTACTTGATATAGTTATCCAGGATATTTTTTATGGAGTCAGCACTCCAAGCCAGGCGTTGCTTATGCTTTATGGTTTACCTCCTCCAAATATTAAAGAAACAGTTAAAGAAATGAGGCGGGTTTTTGTTGATAAAGAAAAAATGCTCGAGAAGAAATATATAGATATACTTGAAGAAATTATGATTAAATATTATAAAGGTTATGAACATGAAAAAGTTAAAGAAGTTTCCGGAAAAGAAGTGGATAAACTTTTGAAAAATGCTGAAGATTATATGAAAAGATTAAAAGAACTGAGAGAGCAAATTGAAAAAAGGGCTCAGGAGAAAACAATAGAGCAAATATACAAAGATATTTTTGATTTGCTGAAATCAATACTTGGGAAAAAATCTCAGGAGAAAATTATTCAGGAGTTTGAAAAAGATTTTGTTAAGACAGGGAAGTTTACACCTCAACATTTGAGAATTTTAAAAGGTGTTGTTAGTGCAAGAAAGGAATTTAAAAAAGGAAAATCAAATCCTCATAAAGTTGATGAAGCAAGAAAAAATGCAGCAATTTTAATTAATGATTTAATTGAATATTCTCAGAGAAAAGATTTAATTTCTCTTGAGAGAGGGAGAATGAGGCTAAAATATGGTAAAAATCAAATAGCAGAGTTATTAATTTGTGATGAAAAAAGTTTTTTATTCCAGGATAAAATTATCAAAAAATTAACAGACAAAATTGAAGATTCAGATATGAAAGAGGTTTCTGACGCTGTTGAAAAACAAAAATTAAAACAAACTGTTGAAATTAACCCTAAAGTTTTTGTGTTATTGAAAAAAGAACTTGGGGAATTTGAAATTGTTTTGTAATGCAATAATCTTTAAATATAGTTAATTCTAAAAAATAAAATGATTGAAAAAAATTTATCAGATGAATTAACTGGTCCAAAAGTAAAACCTGGATTAATGCTCAAATGGGGAGGACATCCAAATGGAACTTTAATAATCTATGGAGAATCTCTTTCCCAAAATGGAGTAAGAGAATATTCAGGAATAGCATTAATAACCACAAATTTTTTTAATAAAATCAGACCAAAAAAACAATTTGATTATGGTTGGCAAAATTATTTTACAATTGATTTTTTAAAGCAGTGGAGGGGAGGAAAAATGTTAAACAAAGATGAGTTCTATAAAAAGAGAACTTTACTTTTTCATAACCCCATATTAATATCTTGTATTAGTGGTTTAATCAAACAACATGAAGAAGGTAATCAACTTTATTATCAACATCCTGATTTTGAAAAAATCCTGCATTCTCCTTTTTAATTTTTACAAGAAAGTTTTATAAACCAAATCCTCAATTAATTCTTATGGCATTTAAAATAAACATCTCAGAAAAAACCGGAAAAACTTTTAATTTGGAATCAGAGGGTGAGGAATTAGTCGGAAAAGAACTTCATGATAAAGTAGATGGAAAAGATATTCTTCCGGACTTAGCTGGTTATGAATTTGAAATCACAGGAGCAAGTGATAAAGCAGGGTTTACAGCAATGAAAAATGTTGAAGGAATTGGTCTGAACAGAGTTTTGTTGAGTTATGGAAAAGGCATGAAAAAAAAGCCGAGAAAAGAAGGTAAAAAGAAATCATCAAAAAACAAGCCAAAAGGATTAAGATTAAGAAAAACAGTTCGGGGTAAAGTTATCTCGAAAGAAATTTCTCAAATCAATCTTAAAGTTCTAAAAGAAGGGAGCAAAAAACTTGCAGAAATCTTTTCTAAAGGTGAAGAAAAAGTTAAAGAAGAAAAGAGTGAATAAATTATAAAAAAAATTAAAGAATAGACTTCACTGAATTCCAAACTTCCTTAAAACTTCTTCAGGATTTTTGTAATACTGATTAATTATATCCTGAACTTTCTTAAAACCAAAAATTTTATTTTGATATAATTTGTAAATTAACTGCACTCTTTTTCTAAATTCCAAATCAAGTTCTTCTGTTTTCATTCCATATCTCTTTGCTATTTTTTCAAATATTTTACTATTCTTTTTAAAATAAAACTGGTCGTCGGAAGGGTTCCAGACAAAAGGAGTATTTGTCAAAGCAATCCCATCACTTGTTACATTTATTATCTCTACAATTTCTCTGAGTTTTCTTGTTTCTTGTTTCTTTACAATAGCATGAGTCATAATACAAACACAATCAAGAACATTTAATAAAGTTGGAGAAAGTTCAATTGGGGGCGTTTCTAATCTTTTTATAACAGTATCAACAGATTCTGCGTGTATCGTGCTTATAGAAGAATGCCCCGACGCCATACCCTGAAATAAAACATATGCTTCTTTACCTCTTACTTCACCAACAATTACATAATCAGGATTCTGTCTAAAAGAACTTTTTAACAAAGTGAACAAATCTACTTCCCCGATGTTTCCCAATCCCGTAGCACCCCTCACAACACTTGGAAGCCAGTTTTCCCGGGGGAGATTTAGCTCACGCGTGTCTTCAATTGAAACAACTCTTGCTTCAGGAGGAATGAAAAAAGCCATGGCATTTAACAAAGTAGTTTTTCCTGAAGCAGTTCCTCCTGTAATCAAAATGTTCATCTTGTGTTCAACTAATAACCAAATATATGCTAACATTTCCGGACTTAAAGTATCAAAAGATATTAATTGAATAGGTGTCCAGGGAGTTTTTGTGAACTTTCTTATTGTGAATGTAGGTCCCTTGCTTGTGATATCTTGTGTATATGTTGCATTTACTCTGCTTCCATCAGGCAAACTTCCGTCTAAAATAGGCTTTGCATAAGAAATATATTTTCCACACCTTTGAGCAAGTTTTTCAACAAAACTCCCAAGTTCATCTAAATCTTTAAACACAAGATTTGTTTTAATGTTTCTGTATATTCGATGAACAATATAAACAGGACTATTACTTCCGTTGCACTCAATATCTTCTACAAAATAATCTCTTAATAACGGCTCTGTTTCATTAAACCCTATGAAATCTCTGCAAAGATAATAAAATATTTTTTTATAGCTTTCATAAGAAATATTTATTCCAAGTTCAATTGCCAAAAGTTTGAATCTCTTATCAATATATTCTAATAATTTTTCCTTGCTTTTTTCAACAACACCTTCAAAGTTAATCATATTTCGCATTGCCAAAATTATTTGTTCTTTATGTTTTATCTCTTCTTTGTTCAATAACGGCTCTTCAATTTCATATTTTAATTCATGAATTTTTGAATCCCAATAAATATGTGCATAAGTAAATGGAGAAATTAGACAATATCTTACATTAATTTTTGTTTTGTCTTTTATTTTTTTCAATGGAGGAATCACTGGAGAAAAGTTTATCGGAACTCGCGGGTAATTTTGAATGTTTATTTGTTCTGCCATTTTTTATTTAATATTAACTAACCTCAAAATCAATTACTGTATTATTTCCAATTTTACCTTTATTTGAGATAAGTAATTTATAAGATGTTGAAGACTTGCTTATTAATTTTAATTTGTCTTCATCCTGATAAGTTATATTATATTTTTTACCATAATCTTGTGTTAAAGTTACTAAATTAAATTTTCCTCTTTTTTCAGTTCGTGCAATCATGTCACCAATACTAATATTTTCCCCTGGTTGACTATAAGTATACTTACCTTCTATTTCAAAAATAATCTTATCACCTACTCCATCTATTTTTAAAGCTCCTTTTTTTATTTCTAATTCAATTAATCTTGTATTTCCTGCACCCCCTTGAGAAATTGATAAAATAACACTGCTAATATCTTTAATTATTCCAATAGATTGTTCAATAATTATTTTATCCTGGAGTTCCTCTATTTTTGGTTTTGCATAAGAAAGAACTAACCCAATCATAACAAAAGCAATTAAAGTATAAATTACTGTTTCAATCCAGACTTGTCCTCTCTTTTTTTCCATAATATAAAAACAGAAATAGAGTTAATAAATTTAACTAACCAAACCCTTGATTATCATAAGCAATTTACACCACATCAATACCTATTGCATAATCTAATCTTAAATCACTGCCAGTTGTTCCAACAATCGTTGGAGAAGAGGGAGTAGAAATATCTACGATTGTTAGACTGTCGGCATGAGTTGCAGCAACATAAGCATAATTGCCAATTACTTGAACACCAAACACTCCATCTAATCTTAAATCACTGCCAGTTGTTCCAACAATCGTTGGAGAAGAGGGAGTAGAAATATCTACGATTGTTAGACTGTCGGCAATATATGCAGTAACATAAGCATAAATATCACTAACTCCTTCTATTTCACAACTTGCATTAATACATGTTCCTGATTCGCAATTTGTTCCAGAAGGACAACTTCCACAATTATTTTGGTCAATTATTGTTTCTCCACAAACAACACCAGAAGGATCTGCACAATCAGGAATGCAATCTTCTTCAACACAAATTCCCTCAACGCAACTATATCCCTCTTCACAATCACCGCAGTTAATTTCTTCGTTACAATTATTTATTTTAGTTCCACAAACCCATGTCTCACAAGTAGTTTCAGTAGATTCAGCGACGCAATCGTCATCTCCCGCTAATCCTCCTTCAATCTCATACATATATAATGCATCACAAACTTCACATTGTTTTCCATTTATAATTGGTGAGATTTCTATTAAATCTGGTTTTCCAGAAAAATTACTCATATCATAAACATAAGTTAAACCCTCATTTTTCGCAGGAAGTTTTATTCCAGAAGAACCATCTGGATAATTTGTTAAGCCATTAATTATCTTTTCTTCATTAGTTATTATCAAACTTTTTGTTACACCCCCGCCAGATATTAAAATAAGAATGTTATCAACTTCTATATCTTTAAGGTTTATTGAAAATTGAAGTTTGTTTGAAATAGGATCATATAAAGTATATTTATTATTAATTTTTATTTTTCCAAGAACATCAAAACAAGATTCAGTGCTGCTAATATTTTCTTCTATGGTGTTTTTTACAACAACCCAAACAATTGCAATCGCTGAAATAACCAAAGCAATTAAAATTAATGTAGTGATAACTGCTGAAAGACCTTTTTTTTCCATAATATAAAAACAGAAATAGAGTTAATAAATTTAACTAACAATTGAATTGGATTTTAATATCAAAGTTTATGCCAGTGATAAACAATTATCAATTTCAGATAATGAATCAGAAACATCGCATTGTTTTCCATTTATAATTGGTGCGATTTCTATTGAATCCGGAGCATTGGAAAAAGCATCTGTCACATAAGTTAAACCTGCATTTTTTCCAGGGAGTTTTATCTGGTCTGTGCCAAAACCAGTGCTTTTATAATTTGCCAAATTTGCAATTTGTTGGTCTTCATTTGTTATTGTAAAACTTTTTACTGCTCCGTCTCCGGAAATTGAAATAAGAATGTTACCAACTTCTATATCTTTAAGGTTTATTGAAAATTGAAATTCATTTGAAATAGAATCATAACAAGTGTATCTGCTGTTGATTGTAACTTCTCCAAAGACTCCGAAACAAGACTCCACATCTTCAAGCTCACTCTGTATTAGATTATTTACAACTACCCAAACAATTGAAACTAATGCAAATACTAATGCAATCAAAATTACAACAGTAATAACTCCTGATAAACCCCTTTTTAGATTTGGAAAAATTCTGGATTTGGAAAAATTCATTTTTGTTTTTTTGTTGGTTTCCATTGATTGTTTTATTTACTCATTAGGGCTGATACCTCTTAAGTATGAAATTGTGTTTTTTAATATTTTGATTTATATAATAATTTCGTATCCATATTGTTTTTCATTGCACATAAAAGTTTTTTCACCTTTTTTAGAACTTCCTATTAAAATAGGAATTAATATTATTTCATTTGCATTACTCACATCACCACTTATCTCTCCTGAAAAAGTTCCCCCTTGATTTAAACTATTAAAGTTACTTAAATCTTTTGTTTCGTGACTTCCTTCTTTGAGAATTTTTATTTGCATACCAAAAATAGGCACATTTCCCAAATTTGAAATATATAAAACCCCCTCAGAATAACTTGCATCAAAATCCACGTCAGCACAAACAAGTTCTATATTTTTTCCGAATTTTTCCCCATAGTCAACCATCACTCCTCTAAACCATAAAAAAATAACCAAGCCAATAATTATGACCATAGCAATTAATAATACTGTTGCAATAACCGGGGAAATTCCTCTTTTATTAAAATTCATCTCTTTCATTTTATCAATCAAGCAATTTATAGTTTATAAATATTAAGATTTTACATCTATTAAAAATATATGCTTCTATTAAGTTATGGTCTCTTTAATTTTTGCATCTTTGCAACTTACAAATCTTATTTTATTTTCTTCTTCCTGAAATCTAACAGGAGTAATTTCAATTGAATAAACTTTTCCAATTTCTGAGGAACTTAAATTAAATATATTTTTTATTTTATCATTTGGTTTCATAGAATTTTTATTTAATGAATCAAATATAACTGCATTAGACACCTTAGTTCCTCCTTTAATAAGATTTTGTGATAAATCTATTATTGCTAATTTTTGTTCAGAACTATTTGTTGCATGTATAAAATATCCTGCAATATCAAACCTCCCATTATTTCTTATTGTCACATTTAATAGATTTCCCTCTTCATAGTGAGCGTCTTCTACAAATATAGAAACTCCATCAGGGCAGTTTAAAGCATCTTTTGGCACATATGTTTTCATCCATTGATAAACAAGAGAGCCCATAATTACTGCAAAAGTTATTAGCAAAACATAACCAATCATAATGCTTATTCCTTTTTTATTTTTTTTTATTTTCATCTTTTAGTTTATCTCAGTTTGTAGTTCTTGGTTGTTAGTTTGTAGTATTTAGTTCTTGGTTTGTAGTTTCCCTTCTTCACTACTAACTACTTACTAACCCCCCTATTCATCGCTAACATAAATCTGTGTTTCACCTTCATCTGTTAAACTAATTATAAAATAAAAGTTTTCTCCAGGTTTTAAGTCAAAAGAATATTCAATATCGTTGATTATGATTGTGATTTTATTACCCGGAAAAAAGAATTCTTTGCTGGAAGGTGTTGCCGCTTTGACATTAAATTTGCTTGCAACTTCAGCATCAGTTATTACAACAATTTCACTTTCTAATTCCTGATATCCCATAACAATTATGCTTTCTAGATTCCCAAAAATAAAATATAAACTTTCTATTTCTCCATATTCTGAGTATGCCTCAATAAAACCTTCTAAAAGACTAACCATTTGCTCTTCATCAAGCCCGCTATAAGTCCCATAATCTAAAATTTCTGCACTTTCAATTTTTAATTCTTCTCCTAAATCATAAACTTTTGTAGAAGTCCCTATTTTGGAATAATTTGAAACTGTAACAAATCCAATAATTACTCCAATTATAATTATCGCAGCAATCAAATAAAATTGTCCTCTTTTTTTCATATAAAAAATATTACAAAGGTGTTTATTAATGTTTTGGAGATTAGTTTTTAGTTCTTGGTTTGTAGTTATTAGTTTCTATTCTTCACTAAAGCTATCCAGAGTCATCCCTTAGGACCCACTACCAACTCCTCACTATCTACTAACTAAAGTAGACTCAGAGGTTTGCTCATAGGTAATTAAAAAGCTACCCTTGTTCTCCCTCGGCCTTGCGACCTGTCAAGCATCTTAACAAATGTTTAGGGCTGCTCCGATCAAGGTCTGACCCAGTTCGCATCTGCAAGATCAAAACAGACAAAGCGTCAACGTCGGAACAAAGACTTTTCAACGCACTAATCACGCCCCTCCTTGCAGTCTGCCATAAAGCCCGTTTGCAAGCGGCAGAGGGCTAACCTGCCAAACCTAGTCTACGAGAATATAAAAGAATTATAGTATTTAAGATTGTTGGTTTGTGAGAATTTTGATTTCTTTAAACAAATCTTTTTTAGTCAATGCCCAGGCAATTTTAATAATATTTTTAACAAATTCATTTTCCATATTAAACTTATAATAATCTGACTTTCCAACTCTTCGCGATTTAATTAAAATTTCTCTTTCAAGAAGTTTTGGAAGAACAGCTTTCAAAGAATTATAACTAACTTCAGACTCTCTTGCAATTTCAGTGAGAGGGAAATCAAAAAAATAATTACCAATAAAAAAATCCAGAATTCTTAACTGGGGAGTATCTCCAACATATTCCAAAAATGCAGATTTATTTTCTTTTTGTTTCATTGTTTTACTTTATTATTTTACAACATTGTAAATTTATAAATGTTTCTATGTATGCAATACTACTATCAAAGATAACAACATTTAAATAAGAAAGAATTTTTAAGATTATATGGAAAAAGAAAAAGCCCAATTAATGTTTAAATTAGCATTTAGTAAAAAAAATTGGGGGGCTAAATATGAACGGCTTGAACATTTTAAGAAGTTTTCAAATTTAGACAAAGTAATAAAAGAACTTCTTAAGTTAAAATGGATACTCTTTTATAAAAAATCAAACTACAAAGCCATGTCTCTAAATCCAAAATATAAAAAAGAAATCATAGAATTCATAGAATCACAACTTCCAGAAATTAAAGGAATGATTAAATAATCAGTGAATAATTCTCTTTTTTTTGTATTTTGGATGACTTGATATTTCAAGAATATTTTCAAGATTAAATTGCGTTATCTTTATTGTAGTTTCCATATTTTCCAATCTTTTTATTAATTTTTTTTCTTCCTCTTCCAATTGTGCTGAAACTATTTGTTTATTTAAATAAATAATTTTATTTTGTTCATGTCTTTGAATAGTTTCATCAACTAAATTATAAAGATTATTTTTTATGTCTTCAGAAATATCTAAACGTTGTATTTCTTTTTTCTTTTGTTCTATTAGTTTATAAAATTCTTTTTGTTTTTTTAAAGTGTACATTTTAGGGGGATTTTGCTTTACTTCTTGACATAAAAATTGCCCCTATTCCCAAAGCAACAATTAAAAATGCGATTATCAAACCAATTCCCTTGCCTGTTTTTGCAAAATCAGTCACCCCTGTAACTGCACCTGTTATAAAATTTGTTGAAGAAGATTCTTGGTTGGGTGATTCTGTTTCATTTTCTTTATTTGTTTCATAATCCAAAGGAACAAAATCAGGAAAACAATCTTTTGTTTCTGTTCTGTTTGGTAGATTGTCGCTGATATCTTCGCAAATTCTTATTTGAGTTCCATTTATACATTCTTCCCATTCTCCACACTGCCAGTAAGAAATATCATCAGAACCACTGCTTCCTCCTCCACCAGAAGGAGGGGTTACTCCATTTTCTTCAGGAGCAGAGATAGTAATTGAATTAGAAGTCCCATTTCCTTCATGTCCTGCCAAGTCAAATGCATAGATTATATAAATATAAGTTCCATCCTCTAATCCAATATCTAAATAATTTGTTTCTTCAACCGAAGTCAAAAAAGCAGAATTTTTGAAAATATTATAATAATCAATCCCGCTACAAGAAGGAGTGTCTGTTGCAGAAATCCATGTTAATTGAATCTCATTTCCTGATGCAGTTAAAATTAAATTTGATGGGTGTGTTGGAGGGTCGTGGTCTACACAAATTATTGCTGCACTTGTTAGATTAATTAAAAAAATTCCCAAAATTATTAAAGATATCTTTTTCATTATAAAACTCCTTCATTTCCCAATATGTCTTTTGCTTTTGCTTCAAACCAGTATTCTCCGCTGTTTATTAATGTTGCATTAAAGTCATCTTCATAATTGCCAGAGGTGTTTAGGTTAATAGATATCCATCCACTATTATAACAACTGAAATTGCCAAAAATAACTCCTGTGCCTGGACAAAATGTTCCATCAACTATTTCACTAATTCTATAATAAACACTTGAATTATCTACTCCTGCTTTTTCATCTGTTACATCTAATTCTATTGGAATAATCTCATCATAAATAGAACCATTTGGTTGAATTAAATTAATTACTGGACCTGTTAAATCAATCATAAGAGTTGTGTTGTCTTCTCCGATATTTCCGTTTGTGTCTTCGGCAAATATCTTCAAGGTGTAATTTCCTTCAGGAATATTTGTAGGAACTGAATAAGGAAAATAATAAAATCCGCTCTGTTCCTGACCATTAAATCTAAATAATTCTTCTGAATAAGTAGAAACTATTGCACCATAACCATTCTCTTTTATTCCAACATTATCATCAATGGTTGCTTCAACTGTGAAGGCATTTCCATTTGCGAAATAAGTTGTTTCAAAATAATTCTTATTTAGAATATTTACCGAAGGTGCGAGGGTATCTTCAAGGTAATATATCATCGCCGAAAGAGTGTACTGCCCGGGCCATAATGCGGGATGAGAACTAATCGTCAAATAAACTTCGTCGTGCTTGTCTAAATTATCAATTGCTTTGCTTGTTTCGTTATAGCAATAAAAAGTTCCATTTGGAACATCTAAAGTATTTAGCCCAAGAGGATGATTAATTGTGAGAAGAGGTTCTTCACTGCATTTTAATCCTATATTTTCGTGAAACATTCCTAAAAAATAATATTTTTTTACATATCCACTTAACTCAAAGTCCCCTTTCCAAACTGGATAAGCTGTTTGATTTTCAGATGTTATATTTATTCGCAGGATATGAGGGTATTGTTTATCTCCATAAAAATCCAGATAATTATAACTAAAACTTGCGGTTGTTGTGCTACCTGCTATAAAGTTATCTATGTGAATCCCACTTATATTATTTAAAACTCCTGCATATTCTTCTTCTGCAGAAACAAATCCTAAAATTCCAATTATTAAAATCATTGCTGTGATAATTGTTAGTGTTTTTTGTTTCATTTTTATATTGCAGATATTTCTATTCTATTATAGACAGGATTTCCTCCACTCGTATATTTAGCACCCGGACTCATCCAAAATATATCACTCTCACTAGTTTCTAATCCTTTAATTTCTAAACCAAATCTATCTTCTAACTTCATTAGTATTTCTCCATCTGAAGTACAGGAAATTTCTTTATGTGTTTTTATGGAAGAATTTATTAATTCAGAATTAGTGCAAATAATATCTTCGGTTTTATCTTCATTAATCCTCATCATGTTTAGCTGAATTAAGTTTCCACTTGCATTATTCGTTTTAATCCAAATATGAATATCAAATTTTGCTTTATAAAATCCATCAACATTTAAAGGTTCTGTTCTAAAAACAATCCTGTGACCATCACTCCAATTAATTTCAATTTCGTCTTCTGGATTTGGAATTTCATTTGTCAGAAGTTTATGGTAAACTCCGTCATCTATCTGCCCATCCAAATAAAAAACAGGACCCTCAACCTCAACACTTCCAGTAATCTTTCCAAAGTAATCAAGCAAACCAGCAGACACAACTCCGATTAATAAAACTCCTAATAAAATTCCTATTGTGATTGTTTTTGTTTTCATTGATTTAGTTCGCCCCTTTTTTCCATCTCATAATATGTTTCTTCTCTGGCAAGTTCAAAATCCGGCTTTACATAATTTATTTTATGACTCCCACACCACTCCCTATCATAAAGATTGCCCATTAAAACTTTGTTAAACTTTCTTCCATCTAATTCATTTAATTCTCCGATTTTTTCATCTATTGCTTTCATTTGATTTTTTCTCCTGTTTGTTTGCCTTTTGGCGTGATTATGAACCCTCAGAAAGAGGGCATCATTTTTCTCCTCTTGTTTTTTCCTTAAAAAATAAATAGGAAAAATAAAAAATAAATTATTTGTTTATGCTACATTTACAGTTGTAGTTATTGTGTAAGTATCTGGAACTAACATCTTTGGAAAGTAGTTTACAATTGCAAAACCAACTGATTCTCCTGATGGAACCGTTACTTCAAATGGACTTTCTAATTCTTCTGTAAGTAACATTGTTTGTAGAACTTCGCTTGTTACTTCTGTATTTTCTGGGTCATTCCAACCACCTTCAGTAAGTTGCACACTTACAAGCCATATTGCACCATTAACTGCTTCTGTCATTTTTCCAACACTCATTAAAGCTATAATAGCATATGCTGTTGCCTGGACATCATTTGTTGTTATATTCCCTTGATTATCTGTTTCTATTTCTGTCCAACGCCAATCTCCTTGTTGGGCACCAGTAAGGATTACCTTAAGTTCATCTACCTTTTCTAAGTGTACTCCTGCTGTATTAAATGAATTTAATGCGCCTGAAACTCCCAAAATATAATTATCTTGGTCCCCCTCATTTATTGGGTCAAAGTTTTGGTTATTTCCATACATAACATCATAAATAACTTCTGTCATTGCATCTGCATCTAAATCATAGTTGTTTTCAGGATAATACCTATCAAGAGCCAATGCTCCTCTAACACATAAATCTATATCCCAAGGAATGATCCCTCCAGTTCCTCTACTGGTTCTTATTAATTCAGCCCATTGTGTTGCGCTACCAACTGATGCTTTTTTATTATCATATCTTGCTTTTGCTAAAACTGCATATTTACCCTCACCAGTTATTTCAGATAATTCAACTAAAAAAGTAAAATCTGGGCAACTATCAACACCTTTAACTGTTTCTGTTGTTCCATCATATGTTGGAACTGTTACTAATGCATAATTATATGCATCAAT
>JAUWPB010000011.1 GCA_030611805.1 Nanobdellota archaeon
CTTATGGATGGTTAAATGTTTCAATTTCTAAACCAGATGACAATTCAAATTGGGTAACGGGAAATACAAATCTGACAATCAACGCGACAGTGACTTGTGTTGACGGAGAATGTGGAACTATTTATGCTTATGCAAGATATAATTTAAGTGCAAGCGTTGATAGCTTGATTAATATTACTAGTGGGGGGCTGCCTTTTTGTATTTTTGAAGATGGAATTAATAGTGCAGAGCAAGTATGGAACGTAACAGATACAAATGGATATGATGCTCGTGGAATTGCAGTTGACTCTGATTTAAATGTATATATTACAGGATATGATGCAACTTATGATTATTATACTGTCAAATACGATTCAAGCGGAAATCATATATGGAACATAACAGATGTAAATGGATATGCCTCTATGGGAATTGCAGTTGACTCTGATTTAAATGTATATGTAACAGGATATACCGCAAGTTATGATTATTACACTGTCAAATACGATTCAAGCGGAAATCATATATGGAATATAACAGACACAAATGGACATAATGCTTTTGGAATTACAGTTGACTCTGATTCAAATGTATATGTAACAGGATACAATGAAGCTGATAATTATTACACCGTCAAATATAATTCAAGCGGAAATCATATATGGAACATAACAGACACAAATGGAAATGATGCTCGTGCAATTGCAGTTGACTCTTTTTCAAATGTATATATAACAGGATATAATGCAACCGATAATTATTACACTGTCAAATATAATTCAAGCGGAAATCATATATGGAACATAACAGATACAAATGGAAATCGTTCCTATGCAATTGCAGTTGACTCTTTTTCAAATGTATATATAGCAGGATACGATGAAGCTGATAATTATTACACTGTCAAATATGATTCAGGTGGAAATCATATATGGAATATAACAGACACAAATGGAAATACTACTCGTGGAATTGCAGTTGACTCTGATTCAAATGTATATATAACAGGATGGGAGGATAATGATTATTATTATACTATTAAGTATAGCCAAATAGATAATCCTTTAGTGTCTTCACAAACACTTGAACAGGGGGAATCATGGAATGTATCATGGCAGTTGAGTGTAACTTCCTCGTCAGTAGAATCATATCTGATTGATGTGCTGTTTAATTCTTCGTATGGAAATGTAAATGTTTCAGATAACAACACAGAAGACAGGCAGGTTAATTTAAATCCAAACACTCCTCCAAACACTCCAACCCCTTCTCTAATTTCAGTTGACGGAACAAATCAGACAGCTTCAGATTTAAACTGCTCTGCCTTGATTACAGATGATGATTTTGGAAATACTCTGAATGTCACAGTTCAATGGTTTAGGGATGATAAGTTAAATTTAACACTGGATTATAATTTAAGTTATTCCAATGCGACTTTGTTTAGCGCAATTTTAGAAAGCGGAAATACTTCTAAGGGCGAGAACTGGACTTGTGGTTTAAGACTTTATGACGGGGCTGATTATTCAGATTGGGTAAATTCAACTGACTTGGAAATACTAAACACCTTGCCGACTGTAACTCTTTTATCTCCTGAAGACAATAATATAACTACAAACAGAACCCCTGAATTTAGCTGGAATACTGGCGGGGACGATGACGGAGACAGTCTGACTTATGATTTAAATTTAACGTGCTATCCTGCGTGCTCAGTTGACAACAGATTAATAGAAAATATAGTTCCCACATCCCAGATAATAACTAATTACTTGCAGTATTTGAAAGATAATAATTTTTACTATAACTGGACTGTTCGGGCGAGCGACGATGAAGGGGACGGAGAATGGGCAACCCCGAGAAAAATAGAAATTCAGGCAAGTATAATTGTAAGTCTGCCAAATGACACAGTCAACTTCGGCTCTTTAGTTGCAACAGGGACGAATGACACTACAGATAATAGCCCATTACCATTCCTTATCCAAAATGACGGCAATTGTTTTTTAAACATAAGCATAAATTCAACTGACCTGTGGACAAGTGTGTTAAATCCTTCAGAATATTTCAAATACAAAATAGCCAACAAAACAGGAGAAGAAGCAAGCTTTAACTGGCTTTTAACCCAGACAAGCTGGGCACAGACTCCGTCTATTACTCAGATGGCAATTGCAGAATTAAACTGGAGCGATGCAACAGACAGTGCTGAAATTGACTTATTGGTTGCTGTTCCTCCTGAAGAAGGAGCAGGAGACAAAGAATCAACACTTTACTTTATAGGAGTGTTGGGAGAATAAAATGAAAAATGAAATAACAAAAACAGAAAAAAAAGTAATCATGGCAGAAGTTATTTTTGTAATTGGTATTTTTGCTTTTTTGTTTTTCCTGACAACTCCCAGTCAGGTTTATCCCTTGCATGGCATGACTATCATAGAGCCAAACTTTAATATTGAAATTGAATATGGAGAAGAAGTTTTAATTTCTATTGATGAGAATTTTACAAACCCTGTTATATTAAAAGAAGATTCAGAAATTACTCTTCCTCCGGGAGTTTATTATTGGAAGGTTACAAGTGGATTCAGAGGAAGTGAAGTCCAGAGTTTTATAATCAAAACCCATGTTGGTTTGGATATCAAAGAAAGAGAAGAAAATTATGAACTGCAAAATTCAGGCAATGTGGATTTAAATATTACAAAAAATAAACAAGGAATCACAAGCAGTATGGCACTTGAGGTTGGGGAATCAGAAGAAGTGGAAAAAGATGATGCAGAATATGAAGGGAGGCAATCCTAAATGAATAATCTACCAAGTAGGTCCGGAGGAAAGTTCACAAGAATTAAAATAATATTTATCTTGGCAGGTTTGTTAATAATTTTAACTCTACAAAATGTTTCTGGTATTGGGATAACTCCTGGTCGGACAACAATTAATTTTGAGCCTGGTTTACATCAGGAAGTTTCTTTTTCAATTATAAATTCAGAGCATAAAGATATGTCTGTTGTATTTACTGTCAGAGGTGATTTAAGCGAGAGCATAACTCTTACCCAAACTTACGCCGAGTTTTCATCTTCAGAAGAATCAAAATCATTTACTTATCTTGTTGATTTGCCGCAAAAAATAAGCGAGCCAGGAAAGCACAAAGTAGAAATAGTTGCCTTGGAAATGCCAAAGGACATAAAAGAAAAAGGAACTTTTGTTGGAGCCACTGTGGCAGTAGTTACCCAATTATATGTTTATGTTCCTTATCCAGATAAATACGTTGAAGCAGAAATTAATGTTATGGAAGGAGAAGAAGGGAAAATGATTTTCTTTATTCCTGTTGCCAATAGAGGCAAGTTAGATATTGTTAATATTAAAGCAGTAATTGATATTTATACAAGTCTGAATGAAAAAGTTGCAACTCTGGAATCTGATGCAGAATCCTTGAATAGTTTAGAAAGAAAAGAGTTAGTAGCAGAATGGACAGCAGAGGTTAACCCTGGAAATTATTTGGCAGTTACTACAATAATTTATGATAATGAAGTCCTTAAAATTGAAAAAGAATTTAGTATTGGAGAAATGGCTTTGGAAATTAAAGAAATAAACATAAAAGATTTTGAGTTGGGAAGTATTGCTAAATTTGACACTCTTGTAGAAAACAAGTGGTCAAGTGATTTAAAAGAAGTTTATTTGAATATAATTGTTTATAATGATGAGGGGGAAATCATGGCAGATTTTAAATCCCCAACTTATGACATAGATGCATTAAGCAAAGCTGAAATAGTGGCTTATTGGGATACAGGAGGAGTTCATGAGGGAACTTATGAGGGAAAAATAATTTTGAATTTTGGAGGAAAATCAACTGAGAGAAATATACAAATGAAAATTACTGACAATAGTATTGAAGTGATGGGATTAACAGGACATGTAATCATCCAGAAAAAAGGAACTTTTAATTTAAATAATGTGTTGTTGATGTTAGTTATCTTTTTAATCATAGCAAATATTTTCTGGTTTGTTGTTGTTAGAAGATTGAATAAGAGAAAAAAATAAATTAAGATATATTTTTTATCAACAAAAAGCTTATAAAGGTTTTTGGAGAATAATATATAATAAAAAGAGAAAATGGATAACAAAAAAATCATTGTTGCTTTATTGTTAATAACTGTCATTTTATCAATTGTTTCTGTAGCAATTACCCTGGGTTTAGATGCAACTGAAATGTCAAAGCAAGATTCATCAGATTTTTTTGGTGTACAATCAGGAAATGTTCAATTAGTAATAGAACAAACCCCTGAAACCAGGGAGGTGCCTGAATGAAATTGACTGATTTACTTATGGTTGTTGCAATTGTTGCAGTGGCTTTTGCCACAATTAATTTAATAATTACAATTAACAAAATAGGAGATATTAAAATTTTAACCGGATTTGCAACTGATACTGGAACAGCAAATTTAACTATCGAATCATTAGCTTCTATTAATTTCACAACAGATAATATTGATTGGGGAAGTGGCATAGTAGATACAGGAGAGACTCTGGCATATCTTGATACAAAAAGTAACTCTGTAACACATGGAAACTGGACAGCCACTGGTACTGGTTTGATTTTAGAGAATATTGGAAATATCAATGTTTCTCTTGATATTAAGGCAGGAAAAACTGCAGCCACGTTTCTTGGAGGAACAAGTCCGGGTTATAAATGGCGTTTTGAAGATTCATTAGAAGCTGGTAGCTGTTTAAATTCAACCGGAGGCACTGATGCCCTCCCTCTTGATGCTTTTTATGATGTAAATACAACATCTCCCGGGACAAGAGTTTGTGAAATTTTCCAATTTGCAGATGGTACTGACTCATTAAAAATACATCTAAATCTTTCTGTGCCTTATAATGCAATAATCGGAGCAAGAGGAGACATTATTACTGCAACAGCCACTGCATAATTTTTTTATTAGTAAGATATAAAAACATATTTTTGTTTTATTTAATATGAAAAAAGGAAAAGGTAAATTAAAAAATTCTAAGTTTTTATTAAAATTTTTTTTTGTAATTGCAATAATTTTAATTTTGACCAAGACAAGTTTTGCACTGGGAGTAAGTCCTGCAGTGGTAAAATATAATTTTGAGCCAGGTCTTGAAAAAATTGTTAAATATAGTGTTTTTGGGGATGCTAATCAAAAATTAGAACTTTATGTTTCAGGAGATCTTGCAGAATATGTTGAGCTTGATAAAGATAATCTTGTCGGCGGGGGGACTTTTATTGCTAAATTAAAATTGCCAAAATATATAAAAAAACCAGGAAAGCACAGAATTATTATAGGAGTCAGGGAAAAAATTGATGAAGAACTTTTGGAACAAGCCATTGGTACTTCAGTTACTATTCAGGTGGTGATGTATATTTATGTTCCTTATCCAGGAAAATATTTAGAAGTTGCTCTTAAATCCCATAATGTAAATGTTGGAGAGCCGGTTAATTTTGAATTGGAAATAAAAAGTCAGGGCAAAGAAGATATAACTATAATTCCTCGGATAGAAATTACTTCTCAGAATAAAACAATAGAAACTCTTTATTTTAAAGAAAGGGAAATAAAAAGTCAGGAGGGAATAAAGTTGAAAAAAACACTTGACACGACAAATTATAATCCAGGTAAATATAATGCTGTTGCAATTGTTGATTATGGAAAAATAGCGAGAGCAGAATCTGAATTTAAAATTGGAGAGCTGGTTATTTATATTACTAATTATACCAAACAAATAGTTATTGGAGATATTAAATCTTTTGACATAGAAATAGAAAGCAGATGGAATGATAATATAGACGGGGCTTATGCTGAAGTTTTTATTTTTAATAAATCAAAATCTTCCTCCGGATCTACTTCTGAGGTATTGATTAGTTTTAAAACCTCTTCAACTAAATTAACTCCTTGGGGAAGGAAAACGATTACAGGATTTTTTGATACAAGTAACTTTACAGAAGGATTTTTTGATGCAAATATAACTCTTGTTTATTACGGGAAAGAGGTGGGGAAAAGTTCAAGTGAATTAGTTAAAATAGAGTTTGTTGAAGAAAAAGATTATAATTTGATTATTTTAATCGCTGCAATTATCGCAGGGGTTGTAGTTCTATGTATGGTATTCTTATTAATAAAAAAATATTTATTAAAGAATAAGAAAAGAAAAAGAAGTGCAAAAAGGAGAGGGTTATAAAATGATATTTTCATTTACACATCCACAATATCTTTTTTTATTATTCATAATTCCTTTATTTTTTATTATACATTTTTATTCTTTAAGTAACAGGAAAAGAGTTGCATTGAAGTTTGCTAATTTTGACGCAATTTCCAGAATACAGGGAATTGATTTTTTTTCCAAGAATATTGTAATTCTTTTTTTAAGTTTATTTATTATTGCATTAATGATTTTTGCTGTTTCAGGATTAACTGTGCAGATATTTAAGCAGTCAAGTTCTTTTTCTTTTGTTGTAATTATAGATGCTTCGGAAAGCATGGGAGCCGATGATTTTAAACCTGATAGAATAACAGTTGCTAAGCAAACAGCCATAGATTTTGTTGATGAGGCCACTCTTGGAGTAAAAATTGGGGTTGTTTCTTTTGCAGGAAGCGCATATATTGAGCAGGATATTACAGAAGATAAGATGGAAGTAAAAAATACTATTAATAAGATAGAAGTTGAAGGATGGGGAGGGACAGATTTGTATGAAGCAGTTATCACATCAACAAATTTGTTAGAAGACGAAGAACATAAAGCAATTATTTTGTTAAGTGACGGGCAGATAAATGTTGGAAAAATTGAAGACATTATTGATTATGCAAATAAAAAAGATGTGATTATTAATTCTATTGCAATGGGTACAAAACAAGGAGGAAAGACTCTTTATGCAATATCAAAACTTGACGAGGATTCTTTAAAAAGCGTTGCGTATAATACCGGTGGAAATTATTTTCTTGCAGAAAACAAAGAAACACTTTCACAATCTTTTTTAGATGTCTTAAAATTAACAAAGACAAAAGTTTCTATAAGACTTTTTAATTATTTAATTTTGTTTGCTATTATCTTGTTTGTCATCAATTTTTTTCTTTCCAATACAAGATATTTCAACCTTCTTTAGATAATCAAGTATTCCTGTTTTTTTGGGTTCCTGAAGTTTTCTTAATTCATATTTAGTTGCTATAAGATTCTTCTTAACAATTCCCCTTAAAAAAGGAACTAATTTTTGACTTTCTTTTTTGGTTATCTTTCCCCCGGCATATAATGCAAGATTCATTAATTTGCAAAATTCTGCAACTTCTAAATTATTTCTTTGTTTAAAAAAATCTTCTAATTTAGAATAGTCTTCAGTATTTTTTGTACCAAAAGCTTCTGCGAAAAAATCTTTTGCAATTTGGTCAATCTGTGTCAAAGTATTTTTTATGTTTGTTTTTTTTATGTTTTCAATTCTTTTTACATAAAAAGTATTTCTTCTGTTACAACCCCGATTTATTTTTCTGTAAAGTTTTTTTTCTATTATTATGAGTATAATCAAAACAGTAGCAATTATAATTATAGATATAATTAAAATATTCCCTAAGTTTGCTATAAACACCATTTTATTATCTTAAACTTCAATAGTATAAAAATCTTGCTGAAAATTAGGACAGAATATTTTTTTTGGTTATAATTGTTATTTTTCCGGAATAGTTTCCATATTCTATGTCAACAGGGCTTATGGCAGTTATGCCAATGGTTTTTTCCTCTGCAACTTCCAGATGGATTACTTTATCAAAAATAAGGAATTTTTTAATTCCTCCTCTAACACTAAACTCAACTTTAATAGGAATATCATAATCATTTTTAATTATTAAATTTCTTTGAGAACTAGAACCAAGAGTAATCATGCCAAAAGTTAATGCGGTGGTATTAAGGTCAAAACCAGTTTTATTTCCAATAATAAGAGTGGTGATAATCTCTTCTTTTTCTAAAATCATTAAGGAATTTAAATATAGAATTAATAAAAACATTATTAAGCTTACAGCAAACATCAAAATAATTAATTTATTTTTTGTCTCTTTTTTCATGAAATAATAAGAGAGCCATACTATAAAAATATAACTTTTCTATTAGTATATCAATGCAACGAGAACAGAATCTATTTGTGAGAATCTTATTTTTCCGTCAGTTATGTTGTTGTTATCACCTTTTGTAATAAAGAACCAGCCGTCTTCATCAAGTCCTTTTTCAACAATTCTGTGGACTATCAAATTATCTCCTTGTTTGAATGTTATTATGTCTCCTACATGGAGGTCATCTTCTGATTTGGGTTTAATTCCTATTCCGTTTGCTCCGGAATCCAAAACAGGAACCATGCTTTTTGAAGGAGCATATCTGCTTAAACTATAATTTTCAATTTCAAGAACAATTTTATTTTCATAAGCTATTATCTGGTCTTCTTTTATAAAGTCGTAAGGAGCACTCAGGGTTTTTTCATTATCAGACAAAAATAAACCAGAAATAATCCCTGGATTTATTAAAAATAATATATTAAAAAATAAGAGAAACAATACTAAAATTAATTCTATTTTTTGAACTAAATCCATAAAATTATTCACATAATCGGATTTATAAATCTTACTACTTTTAACCATTTAGGAATGATAACAGATAAACTTCTTTGAGTCACATTCCCCGTCTTTCTTTTAAAAATATTGCAAGAGGTGCGGCAAAAGATTTATCTGTAATTAAATCAAGATAATCTATTTCACTTTGTTTAAACATGTTTTCAACTATTTTTCCCTGCTCTAATGCATATCTTTCATAAGTTCTTTTGGCAACATGCGGATTAATTATCACTTGCTGGCGAGTTGCAGAATTTTCTAAAACAACTTCGCCCTCAAGTACAGGAAGAGTTATATCTAACGGGTCTCTTACTCTGATAGCAATTGTTTCAAATTTATTTGATAAAAGACTTAATTTTTTTTCAGTTTCTTTAGTTACTTTGAGAAAATCTGAAACTAGAACAACTGCAGAAATAGATTTATCAAAATAATTAAGTGCAAAATCTAATGATTTGTCTATATTAGTTGCACCACCATAATTTAAACCATTAGATAAATGGTCTACAAAAATTTGAAATTGTTTCTCTCCCCCTTTACAATCTACAAAATGTTTAATAGTATCGCTAAATAAAACAAAACCAATTCTGTCATTTGCATGGAGCATAACCATTGAAAAAGCAGCAACAAGTTCTGTTATAAATTCGCATTTAATTTTTTCTGTTGAGCCAAATACCATATTGCTTCCGACATCAATCATAAACATAATCTTTAAATCTCTTTCTTCTGTGTATTGTTTAACAAGGAGTTTTTGCGCCCTTGAACTTGCTTTCCAGTCTATATTTTTTGCGTCATCATCTGGAGAAAAATCTCTATAACTTTCAAACTCTAAACCTTGTCCTCTAAAAAACATCTTGTAAATTTTCACCTTTAGTCTGAATTCCTTTAACATAGCTTGCAATTCAGAAATACTTCCTGCAATATCAACATTAAGTTTTTGTGGATTCATTTTCAAATACTAACCATCTCTAAAATTTCATCTATAATTTCATCAGAATTTATTCCTTCTGCTTTTGCTTTATAATTTAAGATAATTCTGTGCCTTAAAACATAGTGGGCGATATCTCTTACATCTTTAGGAATAACATAATCTCTTCCATTCATCAAAGCCCATGCTTTAGAAGCAATAAATAATCCAATGCTTGCCCTTGGAGAGCCCCCCCAGTCTATATACTTGCCGTTCTCAAAATCTTTTTTTCTTGTTTTTTCAATGATTTTTAGAATATAATTTCTTATTTTTGTATCAATATAAATATCCTTAGTTATTTTTTGCATCTTAAGAATCTTTTCTGGAGAAAGAATCGCATTGATATCAAAATCTTCAAATTTTTTTAGTGTGATATTCTCCCCCATAATTTTTTTTTCTTCCTCATTTTTTGGATATCCTATAAGTAATTTAAACAAAAATCTGTCAATTTGAGCTTCGGGAAGACTGTAAACTCCGCTTGTTTCAAGGGGATTATTGTTTGCCATAACAAAAAAAGGAAGGGGAAGTTTAAAAGTTTCTTTGCCAATTGTAACTTGTTTTTCCTGCATAGCTTCAATTAAAGCAGATTGTGTTTTTGGAGGACTTCTATTAATTTCATCAGCAATAATAAAGTTAGCAAATATTGGCCCTTTAATTGTTTCAAATCCTTTTTTAGGTGTGTAAGTAGTAATTCCTATAATATCACTTGGTAATAAGTCAACTGTAAATTGAATTCTTTTTGAATCGCATCCTGAAGCTTTAGCAAGTGTTTTTACAATAAGAGTTTTTGCTATTCCCGGAACCCCTTCCAATAAAACATGCCCGTCACAAAGCATAGCACAAATAAAACCATTAATTACTTTGTCTTGTCCAATAACTACCTTAGCGACTTCTTGCTTAATCCGAGAAATAAGCTTAGCAATTTCTTTTACTTCAGGAGGAACTGAAACATTTTCCACCCACTTTTTTATCTGATTATCCATTTTTATTTTTCACCTCTTATTAATAGATTGTATTTTACATTATTAAACATTTTGATTTATGTGGCACTGTTGAAAATCTCACATTTTCATGAGATTTAGGTTATGTTATAACATAAGCCCTTCGGGAGGAAATAACCATGTAAGAAGACACTGCAATGTTCTTATGCTATATGGCATAGCCCCAAATTGGGGGAGGGTTGTAAATTCGCTGACTGCAAATTTTAGCGAATTTTTTACTTAACACCTCTTTAATTTTCTTTGTGATGATTACTATATGTCCAACATTTTTAACATATTTATAACTAATGATAATTCCTTTTGGTTTGATTTTATTTTTCTCTTTAATTTTAGAATCTAATTTAATTCTTAAACTGTTAATCTTATCTTTTCCTAAAATAATTTCATTAATTTTTCCAATATAATCTCCTGAATCAGTATAAACTTTTTTATTAATCAAACCTTTAATTTTGTTTCTGGAATATTTTTTTCTGCTTTTTTCTTTGGTTTTTTCAATTACTTTTTTAATTTTTTTCCTGTTTAAGAAAATTAAAAATCCTAAAACCCCTGCTATCAAAATGAAACCTAAACCAAATTTATTTTGATTAATTAAAGAAACATTGTTAATTGCAAATCCAGTTATGTTGGTTTTTGTTGTCGCAATAAAACCAATTACCCCTCCAATTATAAGAATTACCGGAAGTGTATTTTCACTTCTTACCTGCAATATATTTTCTTTAGTGCTTCTTTTTAAGTTCATCCTGCGATAAGAGTAATACATCATTCCCATAAAAAAGACCGCCAGTGTTGCTATGAGCAAATACCTGTATAGTGGATTTTCAATTTTTTCTTTTCTTTGTGCTCTCGCCTGTTGGGAAATCGCATTTTTACACCCATTTATAGCTTGGTTTATTTTTAATATGGTATTAACAAAATCTCCTTTCCTGAAATATACTCTTGCTTCATCAAGAAGTTCTTCTAACTCTATGCATTCGGGATTCTCTTCAAGAAACTCCTGTGTAAATAATATTCTTTCTTCAATTTCGTCACTTTTTTTAATTGTAAGATAAAGTTTACCCCAATCATTGTATTTTGGATTTTTCACACTTGCATTTATTGTAATTTCAAATGTTCCTGTTTCATTTGTATTTACATCTATTGTTAATGTGACATTTTCTCTTTTCCCAATTGCAAGTGATGAAAAATAAGATTTGTCAAAAGAAAGTGTTATATCTTCTCTAATTAAATTATCTTTAACTATTATACTTGTTAAGTTGATACCTGAAAGAGTTTTCTTTCCATTATTATGAAGAGTTATGGGCAACACAATTCTGTCCTCTTTATAAGCTGAAACAGGGTTTGGCATAATTATTTTTAATGAGACAGGAATTATTGTTGTCCCCCCTCCCCCAGAAGGTATTGGCACGACAGTTGTTGAAGGGGTTGTAAAAGTCACTTTGAATTCATTGCTTAATGTATTAGTAAGTGTGTAATTTGAATTTGTAAGGTTTAAATCTGAAGCATTTATTGTTATGATTTCTGCGATAGCAATTAATGAAGATAAAGTTAAACTCCAATTAGAAACACTGGCACTAATATAAGAGGGAGATGTATTACTTATGATGCTGAAATTAATTGTTTGATTATATTCTGTATCACTGTAATCAATATCTGAAAAATAATTTGATAAATCTATTGTAATGTCTTGATTATAAGTTGAGGCTTGGCTGTCAATATGACCTGAAAAACTAACTGGAGAATTTGTGTGGCTTATATTAATATTATGATTTCTTGTTTTATTCAAGTCAGTTTTGTTTACAAGTTCAGAGTTTGCGGGATAAACAATTAAGGTCAGGTTCTTAAATTGTCCATAAGTTTCATCTGTAAAGTTGGGAGTATATTGCCATGTTAAATTAGTTCCATTGCCATAATAAGTTGTAGTATTTCTTAAAATATCAGAGACATAAAATTCATAAGTGAGATTATCCCCCACAGAATGATTTGCCTGGATTGTTATGTTAATTGTTGAATTTTCTTGTGAACTAAAGTTTTCTCCGACTACAGGATATACAATATTTGGAACATCATAAACATAAATCCAAAAATCATCTGAATCCTCTAGATTTTCAGAATCATTTACAGTAATGTTAATTCTGTAATTTCCTGCCTGAGTGTCATTAAATGTGATGTTTAATACTCCGGAAGTTGTGTTGAAAATTGTTTCATTATTATTTATGAAATTAGTGCCGTTTAGGAAGGTTATGTTAAACACTAAATTTCCCTGAGATTGATTTCCATCTTCTTCATCATCTGCTTCTATACTATAAAAGAAAGTTCTGTTTACAGCAGAAGTTTGATTTGCTATTTCTGTTAAAACAGGGGCATCATTTATTTCATTTACTATTAGATTAAATTCTAAAACATCTGAAGAATTACTTGCATCTGTAACATTTATTGTTATGTTATAAGTTCCTACATCTGTTCTATTGGGGGTGAATGTTGCAGTGTATCTGCTTCTGTTATTTCCCGGAGTTGGGAAGCTTGAATCAACGACAAAACTAAAAAGAGCCTGATTGTTTCCCTGAATTGTCAGGTTAATATCTAAACTTTCATTGTAATAACTTTTTTGTTCAGAAGATATTTTAAAATCATCGTCCTGAATCCATAATGTAATAACAGTATAATTATCTTCTTGTGCAGTTATATTTGAATTAGATTCTACAGAAGCATTGGTGGCGGTTATAGGGGTTTCAATTAAAGGTTCGCTGTTTACATTAGTTATATTAAATGTAAAAGTTGTTGTGTTTTGCAATCCTAATAAATCTGTTGCAGTAACACTAAAACTCCAATTACCAACATCTTGTTTGTAGGGAGTAAAACTAATCATTCCTTCAGAGCTTAAATTAAAACTCGGCATTGCAGAAGAATCATTTGTAAATGTTAAAGTATCTCCTGCATCTGTTACATAACCGTCTGTTAAATTAATTGGACCAAAACTTGTAGTTGTGGCAAGAGTTGAATTAACTACTAATGCAAAAGAATATGATGTTTGGTTCCAAACAGGGAAGTTATTTGAGAAGATTGTCAAATTAAATACATCTGAATCTAAAGAACCTTCTGAATCATTAATTGTAATATTAATTGTATAGTTTCCTGCTTCACTTGAATTTGGGGTGAACTCTATTTTTGCTTCTGTCCTGTTTGTTCCAGAAACCGGCATATGCAAAATCTCAACATCAAAGCCAGCAAGGCTTAACTCCTGACTTAAATTTGACTGATTTAAAATTGTAACATCAAAAGTAATTGTTTCATTATATCCTTCAAGTTTATCCGGAACAAGCAAGTCGTCATCATAAACTGTTAAATTTATTCTTGTTGATAAATCAATAGAGGTGTTTGTATTCTCAATATTTACAATATCCGGAATATCATTTAAAGTCCTGTTAACATAAACATGGATTTGCTCAGTTGAAGTTTCTCCGGAAGTAATATCCTGAACTGTAAAATTAATTGTCCAGTTTCCTATTTCTGTTTTTTGAGGAGTGGTGTTAACAAACACAGTTATTGCAAAACTTGATACATCTGTTGAATTATCCGGATAAAACCAGCTTGTGTTTGAAACACTGGCGTCATAATTTCTTAAAAAGCCTAGGCTTGAAATGTTTAGTGAATCAATTTCTCCTTTTGTAGTTATATTAATCTGGCAGGTTCCTGATTGATTTTCCTGGAAAATTTTATTCTGGCAGTCAGTAACATTAATTTCCAGACTGGAAAAAATATTAAACTTAACAATTTCAGAGTAAGTTGTTTTATTTTGTTCATATGTTGTATTATCACAATAAGCATGAGGGCATGAATAATTCTCTCCAAAGTCTGTCACAGTTATGTTTGCCCAGTAAGTTCCAACATCATTTCTTGTTGGTGTGAA
This sequence comes from Nanobdellota archaeon, assembly GCA_030611805.1. Taxonomy (GTDB): domain Archaea; phylum Nanobdellota; class Nanobdellia; order Pacearchaeales; family GW2011-AR1; genus JAUWPB01. Next base: position 14,431 of record JAUWPB010000011.1, read on the forward strand.
ATTCATTGAGGCAGAACTATTTAATATATCTGTTAGATTAAAAATAGAACAATTTCCTGCCCCTCTTGTGCTCCAACTTGCCAAGCTACAATTATTAAAAAAGTTAATGTCAAAATGCAAAGGATAATGTTCTTCTTCATCACTTGCATTTATATATTCATAAAACAATTGAGATTGTGTTAAATTATAAATGCTGTTAATGGTCGTGAAATTTGGGGCATCGTTTGTTGCGTTGATGATGAATTCAAATTTTGCAGACTGACCTGTTGTAATCCCTTGTGCATGAACATTGATTGTAAAATTTCCGGTTTCATTATTTAAGGTGGAATTTATTTTCAGAATGCCTGTAGTGGAATTAGAGAAACCAGCATCATCCCAAGGCAACCAGGGGAAATCTGAATGACTTGTTAGAGAACCGTCCTCGCTCCATAAAATATCTAAAACAGAGAGATGCGACAGTTGAGAAAAGTCTGTTAAATTAATAGTAAAATTATAATAAACTAAACTATCTTCATTAAAATAATAAGTCACATTATAAGCACTTTCTTCCCAGGTAGGATCTGCTGCTAAAACAAACCCTAATATTAAAATCCCGACTACTAAACCTGAGAACATTAAAATATTTCTTTTCTCTTTTTTTATCATTTTGTAATCTTCCTCACTTTTTTTAAATAGTCATGAACTGCAATATCAATAAGTTGTTTTTTATTTACAAATTTGAATTTATTTTTTTCCTGTTTAATAAATCCTTCAACGTCTTTTAATAAATTAGAATCAATTTTCACAACAGAGCTTCTATCTTTAGATTTTTTAATCATGTTAGTTACCTAAAGTAACCAAAAGTAACTATTTAAATGTTTTTATCTTTAAGCAACTTTGCAAAATCGCTTTCCAACTTATCCAAATTTATCTTTAATATCTCTTTTATGTTTGCTTATTTGTATAAGTTTTATTATTGCAATTAAAATAAGTATTAAAACAATAATTAAAAAGAAGTACAAAATTCCGGTTCTTTTCAATAAAGGAACTTCTTCAGGGCATTTCCAGGGGCAAGGTCCTCCACAATCAATTCCTTTTTCTCCCTGATTTTGTATTTTGTCTGAGCAAGTAGGGCAGGCAGGGCAAGGTCCTCCACAATCTATAAGCAATTCACAAGCTCCATCATGGCAATTTTTAATTCCGTCTTTACAATTTGGTTTCTCAGTATAATGACAATCCTGAAATTCAGATGGTTTAGAATAAGTTGTATTACAAGAATTAGAATCAAAGCATGTTCTTATCTGCACCCCACAAAATTCCTCTTCCAATTCATTCTTTGTACATTGTTCTTTAATAATTCTATAATCTTCTCCGGATAAGAGTCCTGCTTCTAAAGATTTTTCTGCATTTTGACAAATCCCCCATATACTACAAGCCCATTTTTCCCTGCAAACTGTTACTCCGGTACCACCGCCTCCACCCCCAGCTACTCCAGACACAACAGGACATTCCACAAGGCTGACATCTAAATTCCATGTTACAGAATCATTCAACAGACCGTCTGTTATTTCTGCTTTAATGCTTTTTGTCCCGGAGACAGCACACCCAAAACTATATGTAAATTCATCAATTAAACTGCCTGAGTCATATTCTTGAAAAATATTGTTAACATACCAATAAGCGTCTGGTATTGTTGTATCAGGATCATATTTTGAGATATTGAAAAATAAACTACTTGTTCCGGAAACAGATAATGTTAAATTATCCGGGTGATAATCAGTTATTGTAGGGGCTCTGTTCTCATTAGTTATAGTTAAACTAAAATTATTGCATACTGTTATTGAAGAGCCATCCTGTCCGCACTCAGCAAAAATATTATCCGCAGGATTATCTATTCCAGTATCATTAACACAAACACTAATATTGTAAACTCCAACATGGCTTGAGTTAGGGGTGAAGTTCATAACTCCTTTGTTAGTTATATTAAACAGCTCATTTCCTTCTATAAAAGTTATACTAAAAGTTAAATTTCCAGTACTCTGATTTCCGTTTTCTAAATCTGTTACAATAACTTGTTTGTAAAATGTTGAATCATCTCCGCTTGTCCATACTGTCTGAACCCCTATGTTGCTTATAACAGGTGCGTTGTTTATTTCTATGACTGTGATGTTTGTGTAAGCATAATCTGCATACTCTCCGTCAGATACTGAAATTGTTTCTTCATAAATGCCAACATCATCTTTATTTAAAACTCCTGAAAATAATTCAATTGTTGTAGTAACTGCACCTGAAGTAGATAAAGGGTTAATATAAAAAGGGTCGGTAGGGTTAATCGCAAGTTCCAGGTTTTGCTCATCAACATCTGTTACACTAAAAGGATAATTTAGGTAACTATTTTCGCAAACATAAATTGAAGAATTAATTCCTGATAAAATCGGAGCAGAATTTGGAACTTCAATGTAAAAAGTTACATTTGCATTTATAGTTTCCCCATCATCGTTTGCATAAACAGCCATTTTATTTGACCATCTTACTGCATCAAAAGTTGTGTTTGGTGAAAATGCAATACTTTCATTTACTATTTCGTTGTGTTTCAAATCCCAGAGTGTATACCACCAGCTTTCTGCAACAAAGTTTATTGCAGAAACATTTAAATCTAAAATATAATTATCTCCTATATTAAAATTATAAGTGGTATTTAACGGGCTTGAAATATTGATTGACCTTTCAACACCTTCTATTACAAGAGATACTGATGCAGTAATTCCTGAACCAGTTATAACAGGAGAGTCTATAAAAAAGAGGAAACCCATATTGATTAAAGAAGTAATAATTAAAATCGTTATAAAACCTATTAATTTTCTGTTCTTTTGCAATCCCCCATAAAATGAGATAAGTTCACTTCTTTTCATAATATTAAAATGAAAATTGATTATAAAAAACTTCTTGTCTTTTATTTTTTTTGAAGTGCATAGTAAATTTTATTAGATAACCATAATTACAATTTTATACAAAAGTTTTGGAAATTTTGCCGCAAATTTTTCTTTGGAAAACTTTATAAATAAAGATAGAGATTGCATATTATGGAAATTAATATTCTTGAAAGTTCAAAAGACGAAATTAAAGTTGAATTTGCGAGTTTGACAATGGCAGAGATTCTTAGAGTTTATCTTAACAAGGATTCTTCGGTCACATTTACAGCATGGAAAAGAGAACACCCAACAAAGAACCCTGTTCTTTTAGTTAAGACAAAGGGAAAAACCGCGAAAAAAGCCATAAACGACGCTGTTAATTCTATAACAAAGGATTTGGATAAACTGGAAAGCGATTTTAAAAAGTTGAAGTAGGTGATTGACTTTAGAGAATAGTTCTAATAAATTAAGATGGAAAAATATGTTGAGACAAGAACGAGCAAGAGAGCAAGAAAAATTCATCTAAAAAGTTTTCCTCCTAATTCAATTTGGGGGGAGAGATTTCCACAATTTGATTCTGGAAAAAGAGAGCAATTTTTAAGAGTAAATGGTGGATTAGATTTGGAAAAAATGTATTTGAGATATAATCGCCAAAAACATATTTTGACTTTCTTTTTAAGAGATTGTATAACATTTAATTTAAAAGATATTCAATTAGACGAATTAATAAAATTAAGATTTAGGGATTGTTATGGACCTAATAACTACCAAGTTGGAGATCCAAATACTTTGAAAAAAATGGCAGAAAAATATTACCCTCGTTGGTGTAAGGATTTTGAAATCATCCCAGACCAAAACTTTCCTGATTGGTAATATAATAATACTTATTAACAGAGTTTTCTTTTTTTATTAATGGAAATTAATGAATCATTTAAAATTTCAACAGGAAGTTTTGATTTGAACAAGTGGCTTGATGGAGGTTATGAAAAAGGAGTTATAACAATGATTGCCGGACCTCCTGGATGTGGAAAGACGAATTTTTGCATCTTGGCTTCTTGCAGTCAGGCAAAAAAACAAAACAAGATTATTTTTGTTGATACAGAAGGAGGATTTTCTGTTGAGAGAGTGAAACAAATTGTCGGAGAAAATTATGAAGACATTTTAGAAAATATTCTTTTGTTAGAGCCGACGAATTTTGAAGAAAATAAAAAATGTTTTTTAAAGTTGTTGGATAAAATAAAGAAAAATCACGTCAGTTTGATTGTTGTTGACGGCATGGCAATGCATTATAGGTTGGAGTTGGGAGATGCAGTTAAATCTAAGAACGATGTTAAGATAAGTTCGGTTAATCAGGAGGTTGCAAAGCAGATGAGAGTTCTTGCAGAGATTTCCCGAAAACAAAAGATACCAGTTATTATTACTAACCAGGTTTATGGGGGGTTTTTGTCTGAAGACGACTGGAAAAAAGGTGTTAAGCGAGAAGCAAATATTGTCGGCGGGGATTTGCTAAAATACTGGAGCAAGTGCATAATTGAATTAAAGCAGGAAGGGAGCAAAAGAAAAGCTGTTTTATTAAAGCACAGGAGTTTGCCTCAAAAAGAAATGAGTTTTGAAATTAAGGATGCAGGTGTTTTTAAAAAAAGATGGATTTAAAATAATGGAAAAGGAATAACAACTTTGGTTGAAGGAATATTCATCTCTAAATGTTTCTCTAAATTATGTTTAACAATTTTATCCCCAATATAAACATGCCAGTTCTTTGGTCTTGGACCTCCAACAACCATTTGTTTTGAATAATTTCCCTCCCAGTATGCTCCAAAATCTTTGTTTTGATTGTTGAGAAAATCTTTTTTTAATAATTCTGGAAGTTTTTGACAAAGTTCACTTTTTTTAAATCTAATTTTTTTTGCGTTAAAAATATCATCATTTATCCAGATTTTGTCCTCGCCCTTTTTCCAATTTCCAGTATAACCTTCTTTTACTTGAAATGTTTGTAAATCTTTTACAGGGACATAAAGATATCTAAATGTTTTATCTACTTCAAACTCACATTCTCCGGAAATAATTCCTATGTCCAACTTTTGATTTTCCTTGACTGTTAAAATTTGCTGTCCGGAATATTTTTTAACCTGTTCTCTAAATTCATTTACTAATTCTAAGTGTTCATAAATCTTTTCACCATAATGTCTAAAACAATAATCTAATGCAGGATTTTTAAGTATTTTTCCTTCATTAATTTGGTCACTTAAAATAAAATCCCTTAACATGTCTTTATCTTCTTTTAGTTTTGATGCCCTGGATGCTAATATCTTGGCTGCTTTGGTTTTCTCATCTATTTCTTTTTTTAGGACCAAGTGCCTTTTTACCATATCTTCTATTGATGATTCTTCCATACTAATTTATCTCTTTATTCATTTATAAAAATTATGACATTCTAACTTATATATAAATCAATATAAATCTCCTTGTTTTTTTCTTATTATGAAAGATATTAAATTTGAAATAATTAAAAAACTGGCAGAAACAAATTTTAAATTTAAAGATATAAAAAATATTTCAAAATTAGACAGCAGTTCTCCTCCGAGTGTGTTTATTGGTTCAAAACTAAAATACCCTCTGGTTAATGTTGGTATTTTGTCGCCTTTGGAAAGAGATAAAGACGCCTGGATTTATGATGATGCAAAATACTGGGCAAAAAATAATTTTCAGATTAGCCATGTTTTAAGATTAAGAGAGGGTTTGTTGAATTCAAGGTTTCAGTCAAATGTAAATAGTTTTGATAAAGATAATAAAAAATTTATAGAAATTGCTCAGGAAATTGCAGTTGCCTGCAAGCCAGTTGATATTGAAATTGAATTCAAAAATAAATTAAGCATTCAGGGAAAAAAAGATAAAATCCTTATGCCTCAGGGAATGAGGGCTGGTTTAAAAAAAGCAAAAATAACAAACAATGTGAAAGTTCATAGAAAAGTGGACAGGGTAATTAATGACGAACTTAAGGCGTCAGAAGGAATTGAATATTTATATAAAAATAATTTTGATGAGTATACTTTAAGCAAAATTTTAAGTGTTGGTGTTTTAGGATTAAAAAAGAATAAAAAATTAGTTCCGACTCGCTGGAGTATTACTGCGACAGATGATATGCTTGGGAAAAAACTTATTGAAAAAATTAAAGATTATAAATGGATTGAGGATTATCAATTATTTTTTGGAGAGTTTTTGGGAAACCAGTATATGGTTTTATTGTTTCCAAATATATGGAGTTATGAGCTTTTTGAGTTTTATCTTCCCGGAAGTTCCTGGAATCCATCAGACGATATAAAAGCAAGCACAGATTATGAATTTTATTCAGGAAGAAAAACCTATGCCTTTTCAACAGCAGGAGGTTATTATGCAACAAGGTTGGCTATTTTGGAATACTTAAACAAGATAAAAAAACAGGCAAGTGTTTTGGTGATGAGAATAGAAACCCCTTCTTACTGGGCAGCTTTAGGAGTTTGGGTATGTCGAGAGTCAATTAGAAAAGCCCTTAATAATAGATGTTTAAAGTTTTTATCTAAAGACGAACTAATTAATAGTGTCAAAAGGATATCTAAAAAGAAATATGAATTTAATGTTGATTTTATTTTTAATAAAAGTAAGTTAATAAAAAGTCTAACTCAGAAAAAACTTAGCGAATTCTTTTAGTGAGTCTTTCCATTTTATGGGCTAAATCACAAGTAGGGAAAACTTCAGATAAATTTATTAAGTCAGAGTAGAATTTTTTGTAACTTTTTATTGAGATACTAAATCTATAAACATCAAATTTTCCATAAGCATATTTTTTTCTTATAGGGTGGCAAAGGTACTTGCATTTAATTCCAATTTCTCTAATGTCCTTGATTAATCTTTTATTTTTGCTATAAATAGTGATTACTTCTCCTATATGTCCTTCATCTATAATAAACGAAGTTAATCCTGCGATTAAAAATTCTCTCTTGCATTTTTTAATGTTATCTGGAATATATGCTTCAAAAGTATTTGTATTAGGCAATTTAAAATAATGTTTGTAAAACTCAGTTATTATTTTTGGTATATTCAATCTTCCGTCTTTGAATTCCCCTTCTGGATAATTAAAATCCCCGAAGATATTTTTTAATTTATCCAGGAAATTATTTAATCCTACTTTATTCATCTGTCTATATGAAGATACAACTTTTTTTCTTCCGATATGCCCATCTCCAACAAAATGAAATATTATAGATATCATCTCTGGAGTTAAGTGCAATGGTAATTTCGGATTAGTTATATTATGAGATTTTCCCGCTCCAGTATAGTATTTAATATTGTTTTCTACATGACTCATGACTTTATTATCTATCTTATTACTCTTAGATATTCTCTTAGAAGCTTCTATTAATATCCAAAGAGGGATATTAATGTTTTTGATTTTGCCTTTATCTTTCTTTCTACCTATCTTCCAATGAGATAAATGTCCTGAATTATATTTTCTATTTATGCCATATTTTGTCGAAGATTTATTAAGATAGTCTAAGACCCCTTGTCTCGACCCGATAACTTGTTTTAATTTCTTAAAGTATGATTCTCGAAATTCTTTTTTTAATCCTATAAAAGTTAAAGTAGGATGAAATTCCCAAATGTGAATCTGTTTATATTTACTCATTATTTATCGAAGATTTTAGTCTTTTTATATTTTGTGTATTGGGTTGTGAGAGAGAGTGTTAGAAAAGCTTTGGATAAAAGAGGAATGAAATTTGATTCAAGAGAAGAATTAATACAAGGAACAAAAAAGATAGGAAGAGTAAAATATAATTTTGATTATGAAAATATTTTAAAGAAGAGTAAGTTGTTGAGCAAGATTAAAACCCAGATGAATTTGATTAAGTGGTTTTGATTAAGGATAATTTTCATTATTCCCCTTTCTCCTTATCCTCTTCCTCCATCTTCCTTTTTTCATACTCTTCAATTCTCTTTTTGTTACTTTCACATTCTCTATTAAAACAAAAAAACCAGGGTTTTCTTTTATATTTTATTGACATCAGAATTGGAAAACCGCACTTTTCACATAATTTCTCTGTTTTTTTTATTGTGCTATTTGGAGGCAGGGAAAAAGTTGTTTTGCAGTCTGGATAAGCATCACACGCAACAAAATGTCTTTTGGTTTTTTTAGAATAAGTTATTGCCAGATTCCCTTTTTTGCAAACACGACAAGCACATAATGTGTTTTCTATTTTTTGCTGCTCTCTCTGCTTCAGGTTTGCGACCAATAATTCTTTTCCTATCTCCTTTTCATTTTTCTCAAAATCTTTGGCAATTTTAGTTATAGTTTCTTTTGCTTTTTCAATGATTTGGTCTTCTTTTTTATTGAAGTCTTTTTTTGCCTCAACAATTGAATTCATTTCATTTTCAAAATTTCTGGTTAACTCTTCATCAATTATCACCGGAGAATATTTTTCCAGTGTTGCAATTAAAGACATGCCCAATGGTGTTGCTTCTATGCTTTTGTCTTTAATGTATCCTCTGTCATAAAGTGTTTCAAGTATTGAGGACCTGGTAGATTTAGTCCCTAAATTTTTTTTCTCAAGCTGGGAAATTATAGAGGCAGGGGAATATCTTTTTGGAGGTTGTGTTTCTTTTTCTTCGGTTCTTAAATCTATGATTTTGACCTCACCTTCTAAATCAGGAATTTCAATTTCTTTTAATTTAGAAGGATAAATTTCCATCCATGCTTTTTTTCTTATTGAAGAACCTCTGGTTGAGAAATAAAGGGAACCAAGTTTCCCCTTATCAACCTCTCCTTTAAGTTTGGGGTCACGCCTGATTGACTCATCAACTGTGGCTGAAATTGTTTTTTTATCTATTATTGCACTATCGCAAAATAGGGAAAGAAATCTTTTGACAATTAAATCATAAATCTTTTCATCACTTCCAGATAAAATTTGCGTTTCACCAGTTGGATGAATTGAAGGATGGGCAGGGTCAGATTTCTTGCCTTCAATTGGTTTTTCTTTTGTGATTAACTTTTCAACATTGTATTTTTTTGCAAGTTTTTTTAAAATTGATTTATAGTCAATTGATTCTGGCAATTTCTGGCTTGAAGTTCTTGGGTAAGAAATTAATCCTGACAAATATAATGATTGTGCTGTCTGCAAAGTTCTTGAAGGAGTTATGCCGTAAAACTTGTATGCCTCTACTTGCAAAGTAGTTAAATTAAAAGGGGGGTTTGGAGGCAGGATTTGTTCTGTTTTTTTTGTTTTTGCTATTGCTGTTTTTCCAACTAAATCATCAAATTTTTCTAATTCTTCTTTTTCAAAGATATCTTTGTTATATTTTAATTCCAAAGTATGAGAATTTTTAACATTAATAAAAACCTGCCAATATTGTTTTGGTTTGAACGCCTGGATTTCTCTTTCTTTTTGGACAATTAAATTCAATGCAGGTCCCTGAACCCTTCCAATAGACATTATTCTGAATTTCCCTGTTGTTTTAATAGCGTTCATCAATGCTCTTGACAAATTTATTCCATAAAACCAATCCAAGTAATGCCGTGTTTCTCCTGCAATTGCCTGTCCCCAATTTAAGTGAGGCAATTTTTTTTCATATGCTTGATTTAATTCATTGGTTGTCAGGGTGGAGAATTTCATTCTGTTTGCGTCTTTTTGAGCACATATAAATCTGACAACATTTAAACCAATTACTTCTCCTTCAATATCAAAATCTGTCGCTACTGTCAGGCTCCCTGCGTTTTTCGCAAGTTTCAACAAAGTGTCATAATATCTTTTTGAAAAGTCTTTTTTTCTTGCCATATAATTCGGAACCCAGCTTATGTCAAAAATTGGAACAGAAGAACCAGAGACATTTTGCTTTAAAGTAAATAAATGCCCCACAGCACAGGCGACAATCATTTTTGTTCCCTGCCTGTCAACTTCATAATAAGGAATTTTGTTGAAGAATTTTTGCGTTGCACTTCCAAGAGCAGAAGAAATTTTTAATGCAGCCTGTGGTTTTTCTGTGATAACAAGTTCATACCCATCTTTTTTTAAATTAATTTTTGGAGCAGTGTATTTTATTTTTTTAGCAGTTTTTGGCTTTCTTTTTTTATACTTTCTCTTTGGTTTTGTTGCCCCCGCATTTCGCTCTATTGTTTCCAGGGATTTTCTGTCTGGTTTTTTGTATTCTTTTTCAATAGAAGCTTTGGTAATTTCTTCTTTGAGAGGAGATCTTTTTTCCTGTTTTTCAGTTGTGTATTTCAAATTAGTTTCATCTACTGGAAAATATTCTTCTGCTATTTTTTCCTCTCTGAACTTTTTTGGTTTTGTTGGCATGATTATTGAGAAGAAAAAGGGTTTTTTAGGTTTTTGGTTTGAGTTGCAAAGAAATTTGATTAAAAGTTGTTAGTAGAAATAAAATTTTCCTTGTTTATTCTCTTAATAGTTCAGAATATTCTACTCATAAATCAAATAAACCCATTAATGTTATGACATCAGAAGAAGATGCTCGATAATCAAAATTATGTGTTGAATATTTAATGGGTTTATCAAAATTTGGCTTTGCACCCCCACAAGCATCATCTAATGATAGCCATTTTCCATCTCCTGCGTTAAGATTAATTTGTCTTAAGAAAAAAGTATCCTTATGGAAAATGTATGGTGCGGGATTTTTGAAATTCATTAATTCCTTTGGCAATTCTTGTATTCTTTTATATTCCTCTTTAGATAATTCTGAATTAAACATTTTTTCTGCAAATTCAGAACTAAGCAAAATCCCGAAGTCGTACCCTTGTTGATAGAGTGCTTGTGGTTGCCAAATAATTTGATTATCCATAATGGGTAGAATTTCCTTTTGTTATTTAAATATTATTGTAACGGAAAATTTTACTCTTTGCCAACCTTACACTTTGTTTAGGGACATTGTATGCTCCCTTTACTTTATTCCATTACGCTCCAAAGGAAAAGTTCAGGGAAATAAATCCTTCGGATTTACTTTCCTTAAGCCCGATGTTAAATACAATTTGGATTTCAGGCACTAACCTATAATTTTATATATTGCTTTAGAAGGACTATTGTATGGAATACGAACTTGGAAAAAACTGTTATTTATTTCATTCATTTGTAGGAACTTATCCAGATGAATTTCTAAAATTGATGGGGTATGAACACGGAAGAGATCTGGATTTTGAAAAATTTATGACTTTTTATATGGGGGGAAATTCAGTTGGAGAATTAGAGAAAAATCTAGGTTTAGATGTTAGAGAAGTGATGTGTTGTACTTCAAAAACCAATCCAGCAGTAGCATATCACCGACCATATGGTTTAATCTTATCTGGCGAAGTCAAGGTTATGTTTGATAATGATTCTGGAATAATTATGTTACCTGATGGGACTTATCCCTCTGAACCTTCTTACGATGATGCACATGAAGTTGATTTACAAACACTTATGACAACATGGTATGATGGATTTTCAAAATCTTCTAATTTTATTTGGAATGAAGTAATACTTAGAAAAAATTCTAAAGTTGTTGGAGCATTTCATGATCCTTCATTCAATCCAGATTCTTTGGAGAATGCTTACCAATGCACATTCAGAAATCAGGAGTATGCAAAATTTTTAGAAAAAGTAAATCACTTAGGTTTAGATTTACTTGAAATAAATGCGAAATTTAAATAAAATCTTCTCTTTAATTTTTTAATTAATACATTTTTCAAAAACTCTTCCAGTTTTTCTATTTTTAACACTGGCTCCAAGATGTAAAATTTTTTCAATTCTCCTTTGCTGATTTTCAAAATCTAATCCCTTTTTTTGATTTTGTCGTATTTTTCTTCTCATTTTGAAAAAATTTTGGAAAATTTATATTTTTCCGCCGTGGTAGATTATATGTCCTTCTCTTCTTTGGGACTTCCAAACTAGAAATCTGCCTATAACAAGAGCTAGTATTAATATAATCACTCCTGCAGTAGTTTTTCCACCTAACATTAGAATTATACCAAATAATGCTCCAAGAACCCCAAATACATAACCTATGATTCTTGTTCCAAAAACTCCCGAATCACTTTTTACCATAAATTATTTAGAGTTTTAACTATTTAAAGTTATCTCCTTCTTTTCAAATCTCAAAAATCTTTGCCTTTCTGCTGACATTAATCACCCTTGTTTTCCCTATTTGTTCTTCAATTCCACCTGCTTCGTGAATATGTGCACTTATTAATATATCTGGTTTGAATTCTTTAATGGCTTTTTTTACTGCTTTTGAACCTGGAAATCCCGAGAACTCTGCTTTGCTCCCCTTGTGATGCATGTGTGTTACCATTATTTTTTTCTTTGAGTCTTTTATATTTTCATGTCCTTTTTTTAATAAATCAAATATTTCTTTGTCTGGAGTTACATTTATTATGTCCCCGCCTCCTGCTCCAAATATTCCAACATTATTTTTTTGAATAGAATACCCATGGAGGTGTTTTGTAGGAGGGTACATTTCTGCTAAAAATTCTGCGGTCGCGATTGACTCATGGTTCCCGTGTATTAACAAAACCTGCTTTTTCTTTTTGATAAACGGTCCTATTAAATTTTTAGTTGATTGTTCCACAAAAGTTAAATCCCCTGCAAGAATAATTAAATCAACATTTTCTTTTTCTGCTTTTTCAGCCAGTTTTTTTACTAATCCAGTGTCTCCATGAATATCTCCAATTGCGAGTATTTTTATTTTTTTTGAATCCCCATGCAAATTTGAACCAGAAGTTCTTGATTTATCTTTCCGAGGATTTTTTGAATTTTGTTTATTTTTCATAAAAATCAATAGTTATATTACTTAATAAATATTACGAAATATATTTTACAACACAGTCCATAAGCTAAATTCTCAACTATGATAATTCTATTTTTGTCCATGCAAATTTTTTTAATTAAATTTTTCTGGAGGTTAAAAAATGAAACAAAAGAAATTTAAAGCAAAAAATCCTATTAAAGATAATAAAAAAGAGGAATATAAGTTTGTCATGGGAAAAGCAACATTTTGGAAGAATTTTTGGATAGTTTTACTTACTGCAATAGGTGGCTCTTTAATAGTCTTTAACAATAAAATTGAAATCTCTTCCATATCAAATAAAGTTCTATTTTGGTTTGGTGCAATTGTATTATTAATAGCAATAATTATAAGTTTATCGAAAGCTTATCGTTAATAAAATGCCACACATTCCAGAAATACCAAAATATGTAAAATATGATTTCTTATCTACGATTATAGGTTTAGTCCTGATTATGACTTCATGGTATTATTAATCATTTTTATATGGTGGTTAGGAGAGAGAAAATAGGGAGATTATTTTAAAAATTTAAGAAGAGGATAATATTAAGAACAAAATTAAAAGAAGTAGCAATCACCAATGCCAAGTTCCTTTTGGACCAACTCTTCTACGGTGAGCGATAACATCTGTATATTGAGTAAATAATCTTCCTCTTTTATCCTTTATTATTTTTAACATTTTCCAACTATCTTTTTCCAAAGATTACAATATCTGGTTTCCTCTCCTGTTTTTTCAACATTTTTATAAACAATCACATTTTCACAAACTTCTTTTGTTGGATAATCCAAAAGTTCATATTTACAACCAACACTTTCTCCAGCATCATATTTAAAACTCCAACTTCCTATTGCAGTTCTTGTAGGCTTCACATAAACAGAAATATCATCAATATAGTTTTTTATACCTGTTTCATAATTTATTGAATAACATTTAAAGTTCCAAGTTCCACCTTCATCATCTATGTTATCAATATTTATATTACAATCCATTCGATATTTTGTACAGGCATAGTGAATACACCTATCTCTAAATTCTATACAATTCCCCCAAAAGTTTTTTTCCACACAATAACTTTCAGTTTTATCACATATTTGATTCACACAAACAGAATCTGAAACTCCCCATTCTATAATGGATTTTAATTTGATATTTTTACAATGTTCATCAATATAGGGTTCTCTTTCATTATAAACAACTTGTGAGGTAAAGGACACTTTAATAGAAATAAGTAAGAATGAACATATCCCAATAAGGAAAAGAATTATCAAAATAATTAATAATTTCTTGTTCCTTTTTTTATTATCTTTATTGTTACCCATATTGTCAAATATGACAATCTGACTATTTAAATATTTCGTCAATATTACCAATATGACAAAACTTGACATACCTAAATTAAAGAATTTATTTTCTGTGTTGGCTAACGAAAAGAGGATTAAGATAATTGAATTATGCTCTCAAAAAGGAAGAACTGTGACAGAGTTAAGCAAATTATTAAAACTTAATTATAGTATAACAGTTGAATATACAAGTATGTTATCTAAGGTAAAACTTGTTGAGAAAAAAAGAAATAAAAACAGAACTGTAAATGTTAAATCTTTAGTTAGGTTGAATAATAACGGAGAAATTACAAAAATTTAATGGATGGTTTATGGACGCCTCTCGGACGCATCTGACTTTATGGATTATGTCATATTTTACGGCTCTGTTGAAAAAGTCTTCAGGGAAAAGTAAATAATCCCTAAAGACTATTCTAATCTGAGGTGATTAGAATGAAACAAATAAGAAATCTGCAAATAAAAATTAAGCGGTTGCTTAAAAAAATTAAATATCCTGAATTTT
>JAUWPB010000031.1 GCA_030611805.1 Nanobdellota archaeon
CTTCTCTGGAGATTGCACAGAAAAAGTTCAAGAGAGAAGATCAAAAATGATTATTGGAATAATTGGAACTCTTATAATATTGATTCTTCTTGCTCACGCAATCATTCAAGTAATCAAAGATAAACGAGAAAGCAAGAGGGAAGCAGAAGATCGAAAATGAAAACTAAACCTAAATACACAAGACAAGTATATATGAAAGAGTATCACTCTCGTTCTGATATTAAAGAACGCAGAAGAAAATATCTAAAGAAAAACAAAGAAAGAATTGATGAACAAAGAAAAGAATATTGTCAAGAAAATAAAGAAAGAATTGCTAAACAAGGAAAAAAATATCGTGAAGAAAACAGAGAAAGGATCGCTCAACGAGTTAAAGAATATTCTCAAAGACCAGAAGTAAATCAAAGAAAAAAAGAATATCAAAAAAAATATCGTGAAAGGATTAAAATGGAGGAACAAAAACAAGAGGCAGAAAATCTCCAACTTTCATTCTGTTAACAAAACATTATTAAATCAATTAAAACTTGATTATTCACTAAAGATTGTTTCATACAAAACTCTGGGTTTACCTCAAGGAGATAAAAAAAATGAAAATGTCGAGCAAAGAAATAATCCATATAATTTATAAATACGTATATGCTTCTTATAGTTATAATCTTAGGGTCTTGCTCGACTCCTATGGTTTTTTTGATGAGGGAAGGTGTCCTTGTGCCTGTATGACGCAAGGATATGCCCTCCCCCAAGATTATCTCCCTTCACATTCAACTTTTCAATTAAATAGGGGTGGTGAAGATGGCGAGTGCTGAACCACAATTTATAAAAACCTTTGAACCTTCTGTTTCATACTCACGAACGAGGGCGACGAAACTCGTCCCTTCATTTTCTCCTCAACAATTATTATATCCTAAAATTGATTTAATTGCAGAGCAACTTCAAAAAGAATATGATGAAATTAACAAGAACAAACTTCTAACCGAACTTGAAGAAAAATTTGGTAAAATTGATAATTTAAATCTTGATGTTCTTATTAAACTTTTGAATTATAAAAAATGGTTAGATCGAATCTGTGAAAGTAAGCCCAAACAATATTTTAAGAATTTCTGTAAGAAAGATAATCAAGAAATGCTAATTAAAAAAATGAATGGGGAATTAACAGAACAAAATAAGATTTTATCTGTTTGTGGAAATCCTTTTTGTAAAGATGATGATTGTTTTAAACAAAAATATGGTTTGGCTACTCTCTTGTTTTCAACTTACTTTTATTCTCGTCCTCATTATCTAACTCCAAGAGGTGATACTTGGGTGCATATTTCTATCGGAGATAAAAGGCAATCCCAATATACAAAAGAAGATATGAAAGATTTTAAGAAAAGATGTTTTGCTTTTTTAAAACAAGTTGAAAAAGAACTTGGTTTCAGATTAAAAGGAATCTTAGAATCTGATTTAGCTTTTGATGAATCTAAAATTGGAGAAGAATTATTTAATCACAATCATGGAGCTTTTCGTCCCTTCGGACTTTCAAGAGATAAGGAAAAGTTTTCAAATCAACTTAAAGAAATTAATGCAATAGCAAAAAAGAATCAAGTAATGTTTAATTTTATTGGTTTCAGACAAAGCAAATGGCTTATAGATTATTTTGCTAAAAGACACGCTGGAAAGTTTGGGCATAGTGCATTTAAAGATAAACCTTCAACTGCTTTCAGATTTGCTGATGTAATGAGTTCTAAACACTATTATGATAATTATCTTGGAAGGCAAAAGATATTTCTTTATGGATTTTCAAGAAGAGAAAGAAATTGGATTAAACAAAATCAAAAAGAAATTTTGTTAAGAGCTTCTAATTCTGCAACTTCTCCTTCCCCTGATGACAATCGCATTCCTGCGATTGTCTTAGTTTATAAGAACTACTTATTTGAAACTTTGATTTGCCCCAAATGTCAAGGCACAGACTCATTTAAACAAGAAATTTCTCTTGAAGAGGAGAAACCCCCTGACAAAAATCAAGAAGAAGTGGTTTACAATTTGGTTTCTTTTAGAGGAAAATCTCCTGTGGAATATAAAATCCTCAACAATATAATCCCTATTCAAAATTTACCAGAAAATTCTAATTTAGAAATTGCAGAAATGGATGAATTTTTAATCAAAAAATCTAAAGAAAATAAACAAAATCAACCACAAAAAAGGTTTACAAGATATTCCGACATGAAAGAAGACAAGAAAGTCAATCTTGATTTTGCAGACAGATTAAATTTATTAGCTTTCGGAAAATGTTAATCAAAACTATTAAAGGGAAGGAGGTTCAACAAATTCCCAATTTCCTAAACAAAAAAAATGAATAAAGAAAAATCTGAAGAATTAATCCAAGCAATTCAAGATTGGGATTCACTCTTTGATCTCCCTGATTCCCCATTTCCCTTTTAAAATAATGATGGGGAAGATTTCCGAGTCCCTCGTTCGTGAGATTCCCCTGAAAACAAAACAAAAAAATGAAAAATAAAAATCATAGTCCCCTGAATAAAAAAAAGCAAAAGCAAGTTTCAAAACCTCTTCTTGTTTTTGCTTTTTTATACTCAAATATAAAAAATAAATGGGTTATGCCAAAAAATTAGATTTGGGAAAAAGAGATTTTGCGACAGGTTAATTAATTTTCCTGCATTTATGGGCGTCATTTCCCATTCGCAAGATCTCTTTTATAATCAAAAATGAACGAAGAAAATAATAAATTAGATTGCGAAAACAAACAAACATATCTCCAAAAAGTCAAAGAGGGATGGAAGTTTTATGGAATGCTTTTCAAATTTAGTGAATGGTTGAATCGGTTAGAAGCAAAGAAAAAAAGAAAAAAGGAGAATAAAAAATGAGGGTTGAAATAACAATCGAAGGACGCACAGCTTTTCAAACGACTGAATTTTATCGAAGGATCAAATCCATTATAGAAGCTAAGGCTAGGAAAGACGAAGTAAAAGTTATCGTCAGGCAAAGATAAAATGAGAAAAAAGGCACAAGAAATAATTTTAACAATCGACGAGCTTAATTTACTTCTTGGAAAGTCGAAAGAGAACTCCATAGC
>JAUWPB010000007.1 GCA_030611805.1 Nanobdellota archaeon
ATAACATTAGTAATAACAACCCAAACTCCGCCAGTCGCAACCAAGACCAACGCCACAATAATTAGCATTGTTATGATGCCTGATATTCCTCTTTTATTCATTAGAAAATAAAAGATTAGGCTTATATAAATTTAATTAAAAAGAAAATTCAATAAAGATAATTTTAAAAAGTAGAATTAATTAATTATTTTATGAAAAAAGAAGTGTTTTTATTTAGTTTTTTAATTATTGTATTAATACTCTGTGTATCTTTTACAATTGCACAAGAAGATGATGCAGGAGATGCAGATAACGAACAATCAAAAATAGATAAGGCATATAATTGTCTTGAAGATAAAGTAAAAGACAAGTGTTCTTCTCTTTCTTCAGAAGAAAGAATTTTTTCCTTATTGGCAATTAAAGAATGTAAAGATGAAATTATTTCTGATTCACAAAGTGATGAATGCTGGCCAGATTCTGGCTGCAGGATAAAAACAACTGCTCAGGCAATTTTAGCGTTAGATAAAGCAAATGTTAATACTGATGAGGCAATTGAATGGCTATCCTCTCAAAATGCAACTCCTTTAGATATGGATTGGTATTTGCAAATTGAAAGTTCTGAAGAAACAACCTGCACAGTAACTTATTCTGGCTCATCTTATCAAATAATAATCGGAGAAGATAAAAAAATAAATTCAGGAGCAGGAAGCTGTTTAAGTTTATCAGAAGGGGGGTGGTGGCTCAAAGTTTCTTCAGGATGTTATGGCAGAGAGTTTGAGATTAAGTGCCACGATAGTTCTTTTTTAACAAATCTTTTATTTAAAAAAACAACATCTTCTACAATTCATGTTTCAGAAAAAACAACATCTGCATCAGCAGAAGCATCTACCTACGAGAAAATTAATTCTTTTTGCTTTGCACAAGGAGGCTCTTGCGAGTATGAAGGAAGTTTATGGGCTGCATTGGTTTTAAATTATTTGGATAAGGATGTGTCTGCTTACTTGCCTTATTTAGTCACAATGGCAGATGAAAATGCAGAATATCTTCCTGAAGCTTTCTTATATTTTTTAACAGATGAATTTAGAATTGATTTATTATCAAAACAGGTGAATGATGAGTATTGGGATGTGTCTGGAGATAAGTTTTATGACACTGCTTTGGCATTATATCCATTTTCTGACGAGCCTCAGGAAAAAACAAATTCCAAAAACTGGCTTTTAGAAGTTCAGGATAATAATGGATGCTGGCAGGGGAATATCCGGAACACTGCATTTATTTTATTTTCTGTTTGGCCAAAACAAATTTCTGAGGATGAAGATGACATTGATTGTGAAGATGCAGGATATTCTTGTATGTCTGGTATAAATTGTCAGGAAGTAGGAGGGAATGAATTAGATTATTCTTGTGCAGGAATGTTTGTATGTTGTGATAAGGAGCAGGTTTTGGAAAGCTGTGAGGAGCAGGGAGGAGAAATTTGCAATTCTGCTCAAAATTGTATAGGAGGAACAACTGTTGAATCATCTGATTTAGATTACGGAGAAACTTGCTGTATTAGAGGTAGGTGTGAAGAACCAAAAGATGAACCAGATTGTGAGGACAATTTTGGAACCTGCAGAGCGTATGAATGCGAAGAAGATGAAGAGACATCCATGACTTACACTTGTGATTATGGAGATGTCTGTTGTGTTGAAAAAACAACTGTTGAAAAAAGTTATTTTTGGATTTGGATATTATTATTGTTAATTGTTTTAGTTGTATTAGGAATTATTTTTAAAGATAAATTAAGGACATTTTGGTTTAGGGCAAAATCTAAATTTGGGAAATCTAAAAAACCTCCTGGATGGAAACCAGCTCCCCCGGGATTTCCGCAATCGCAAATGAGAAGACCAATGCAGAGGAGAATATTGCCTCCAACACAGAGACCACCGGTAAGAAGGGCTCCGGCAAAAAGACCTAAAGGAGAGATTGATGATGTTCTTAAAAAGTTGAAGGAAATGGGCAAGTGATTTAAAAAACAAACTTTATTAACCTGATTTTCTTTTACTAAATTATGAAAAAAAGTATTATCATTTTATTTATCTTAATATTCCTGCCAATTATTTCAGCAGTTGAATTTGACATTAAAACAGAATTTAGCCAGGGGGAAACACTCATGGCAAAAGTTTCAGGAAATTTTCTTGACCCAATTCTTAAAGAAAATATATTTTTTTATCGAGGGCATGTGAGGATTTCTATAAATCCTAAAGTCGCAAAGATAGACGACGAATTTTACATTTACGCCCCGCTTTTAGGCAAAAACCCAGATAACTATTCAATCTCTATAGAAAATGTGAAGTATATGAAAGGAAGCCAGGTTAGCGAGGAAAATATTGTTCAGAATTTTTCAATAACCTCAGACACCGCAGATTTTTCAATAACTCCTGGTTTTATTATCACTAAAGAGGATTTTATTATAGAAGCACAAAACTTGCAGGATTATCAAATTACCATTCAAATAAAAACAGATGCCCAAAGCAGTGGAGGATTTTTTGATTCCTTATTTGAAGACACAACAGAAGAGAATTCAGTAACTTTAAAATCAGGAGAAATAAAAAAAATAAGTTTTGAGGTAGAAGATATAACCCTGCCAACATTTAAAAAAATAGAGTTAAGCACCGAGGATTTGAAATACGAAATTCCTGTTTATGTTTATTTGAATGAAACTGTTTCTGGTAAAAAGAAAAAGGACTTTGAACTTGAGCCGTCAGAATTACATATTTCTATGGCCACTAATTCAAACACTACAAGAATAATTTATCTTTTTAATACTGGCGATAAAACATTAAAGAATATTTCATTATCTGTATCTGATTCATTAAAACCTTATCTTTCTTTTTCAATAAGTGAAATTAAAGAATTAGAGGAGAATTCCAGCATTAAAATTGAACTGTACTTGTCTTCGGACAATGAAGAGAAAACAATTGAAGGGCAAATAACAGCAAAACAAGAAGATGTTCTTTACACTTACTCTGCAGTATTTTTGAACTTCATAAAAGATTATATTCCTTTAGATGGCGAAGAGGAAACAATCACAATAACAAAAACTTGTGAGGAAATGAATGGAGCAATTTGTAAAGAAAATGAAGAATGTGATAAGGAACCAAAATATGCTAAGGACGGAAAATGTTGTTTAGGAACTTGCGAGGAAATAAAAGAAAGTTCGTCGGGAAAAATAATCGGCTGGTCAATAGTCATAGCAGTTGTTGTTTTTTTAATCTGGTTTTTTAAGGCAAAATATAGGGGAGCAAAAAGAGAAATTAATTTATTGAAGATTGGGAAAGGGAAGAAGAAATGATCTCCAAAATAATCCTAATAATTTTTTTAGTATCTTTATCAGGGCTTTTCTCAGGTTTAACTCTTGGTTTGCTTGGTTTGGACAAAACAGACTTAGAGAGAAAAATTAAGTTAAAAGATAAAAAAGCAAAAAAAATTTATTCTATTCGTAAAAAAGGAAATTTATTGTTATGCACTTTGTTGCTGGGAAATGTTGCTGTAAATTCTGCCTTGGCAATTTTTCTT
The DNA here is from genome assembly GCA_030611805.1 of Nanobdellota archaeon. Classification (GTDB taxonomy): domain Archaea; phylum Nanobdellota; class Nanobdellia; order Pacearchaeales; family GW2011-AR1; genus JAUWPB01. The sequence continues at coordinate 3,538 of JAUWPB010000007.1, forward strand.
AGTAGTATTCTTAGCGGAGTTTTAGCAGGAATTTTTGCCACTGGACTGATTGTTATATTTGGAGAAATTCTGCCTCAGGCAACTATTTCCCGTTATGCTTTGGTAGTTGGTTCTAAAACAGTCTGGTTAGTGAAAATTTTTATCTTTGTATTATATCCTCTTTGCTGGCCAATGGCAAAAGTGTTGGATAAGATGCTTGGAGAGGAAATGCCTACAATCTGGACACGAAAGGAATTAGCAGAAATTATAAAACACCATGAAGATTCTCCTCAATCTAAATTAGATGCTGATGAAGAAAGAATAATTTTAGGAGCACTTTCTTTTTCAGAAAAAACAGCTCACGATGTTTTAACTCCAAGGTCAGTTGTTTTTTCCTTAAATGTAAATTCTTTCCTTGACGAAAATCTTTTGAAAAAAATAAAAGAGTCAGGATTTACAAGAATCCCTGTTTATAAAAATAAAACAGATAATATTATTGGATTGCTTTATTCTAAAGATTTAATTGGTTTTCACAGGAAGAAAAAAATAAAAGAATTATACAGAAAGAAAAATTTGTTAATAGTATCTCCCGAAAAAAAATTAGACACGCTTCTTAATGATTTTATTAAAAAAAGAATTCATCTTGCATTTGTATTTAATCAATATGGGGAATTTATGGGGCTGGTGACCCTTGAAGATATTGTGGAAGAGGTTCTTAAAACAGAAATTGTAGATGAAGATGATCATGTAGTTGATTTACAAAAACTTGCAAAAACCAAAGCAAGTAGTAAATCTTTGAAGAGGTAATTATTTAATTTTTTTCTCGAGCAACATTTGGGTTATAAGAGGTTAATTTCTTCCGATAGGGATTGGATTTTAGTGCAACGATGCAGAAGGCAAGAAATCAAAGTTAAGAAAACGGCGTATCAAGGACGAAGTCCCATTAGTTTAAAGCATTCTTCACAAACAAATTCATTTCATCAAATAATTCCCAAGCTTCAACATATCCAAAAAAAGAAAGTTGTAAATGAGTGTTAGCAAGAGAAATATCTATTGTTCTATTTTTCCAAGAAATTGGTAGTAAACTTTTATCATGATTATTAAACTGAAATTTAAAATTATGTGATAAACAATTTCTAATTATTCTTGCAAATTGAAACCACTGTTGTGATTCAAATATCTGCTTTTGTTGAGTTTCTCTTGAATAATCTTTAATTAATTCAAATGTTTCTTTAATTAAAATTCTTAATCCCATATTAATAAATTCTTTACAAGCAATATTTCTATCATTTTCTTTTTTCATCATCTCTGCAACTTGTTTAAATTGAATTGAATATGTACCAAATTTACAATTTGATTCTTCTAATATTGGATATATTTTTTCGTTAGAGAATAAACTTGTTGAAGCTAAAACTAAAATGAAATTATTTTTTGCATTTTCTAATTGAGATAACAATTCACTTTTGTTCATACGTGAAGAATACTTTTTGTTCTATATAAATTTTGTGACCTGCCGAGTAATATTTCACTTAACAACTTTTAATCAAACTTTTTAAAAAAATTTCTTATAAATAATTTTATTTCTCTTTCTTTTCTTTAGCCATTAATTCCCGTAAGATATTTTTCCAAATCTTTGTAATCTTTTTTTCTGTCTAAAAGACAAACTAAAACTATATTTGGCTGGAGCACAACATAAATAAGACGGGTTTCTTTTTTGTTTAAATTAAGTCTGACTCTAAAAACTTTTGAATAAGATTTTGAATGAACTGCTTTATATCTATAAGGATTTTCTTTTATTAATTGGATTTTATCATAAATTAATTTTCGGGATTTGGAATCCAGTTTACTAATTTGTTTATTAAATTGTTTCAAAGGGATAATGTTAAAACTCATCTTAGAAGAATTTTATTTAATTCTTCTTCTGTTGAAAAATCTTTTTCTTTTACTGCTTTTGTTATTACAGCATCTATTAATTCAATTTCTTTGTTAGTAAATGTTTCATCAAATTCGTTTTGATTAAATACTTTTTCTCTCATGCTTTCAGTAGCCAATTCTTGAATATTTCTATACCCAAAATTCTCAGCATAGCTTTGAGCAGCCTTAAGAAGATTTTCAGGAATCTTGAGATTTATTTGTTTTGTTTCCATGATATCTATAGATACCTATAAGTATTTAAACTTTTTGATTACTTTTTGTTTCATATTTTTTAGAAAGCGAAGGAGAAGTTCAAGAATACTCTTTGTTTTTATTTTTAAAATCTAATTCAATACTTAATTTGTGTAATATAATTCCAATTTTATTTACTTTATTACGAACAATATCTGATTTTAAATTATCTTTATGTTCCAAGAGAAAATTATTGAAATCAAGCAACATATTATCAATCTCTTTTGGTGTTGAAATTTCCCAAACTTGTCTGTAAATAATTCCATTGATAATATCATCTTTACTCTTGTCAATCCATTTTTCATGAATTATTTTATCAAATTTGCCGTCAATAAACGAATAAATATCCCATTCTTCAGTAACTGGAGCATTATTTTTATACTCTCCAATATTAACTTGTTTTAATATTCTATGACCTTTTAATGTATTATCAAAAGAAATCCCATCTCCCTTATCATTTAATTCAACAGTAATAAAGTATTTATCTGCTGAATTCTCTGGCATTATCCCACATAATAGTTTAATTTTTTCTGACATGATATTTAACAAATTACAATATTTTTGATTATTTTTTAATCTTTCTTTTCTTTAGCCATTAATTCCCGTAACTTCTTTTCCAGAATATTTTTTTCAACCTGAATAATTCTTGCAACCTCATCATAACCATGAAGCCGTCTTGTAAGCTCGCTAAAAATATCGCTCCATCCATTATTTGTCAATGCAATTAATTCCGGCGACAAAATCTCAACATTAGCAGGCATATATTTAAACATTAATATCGCAAGATTCAAAATCTCTTCAACTTCTACTTCCACCTCTGCAAATGTTGTGTAAAAATCCTTGTTGTCTTTCATCAAGACTGGCTCATGCAATTTTTTCTCAATAACACCGACCCCTTTTTCTTCATCAATTTTACCAATTATATTATTCAATGTCTCAGTCAGATGCTCCGGAGGTTTTCCAATTACTTCTATTATCAAAATTGCCTTGATGTTTCGCGTTTCTCTTTCATCTAAACTCATTTTTATTAAATCTATTTTTTTTAATTATAAATAAAAACCCAAGCAAAAAACAAAAAATCACAAAACCATATGCTGGATAATTTGCTTTGCCTAAAATCTTTTCATTATCTAAATTTTCTTTATTGCTTGTGCCCTTTAGGGTATCTTCGCTTTTTATAACTTGTGGATGTAATCTTATTTCTTCTAACTCAGTATTTGTGATATCAGTTTCTTTTTCTTGCTCATTTAGAGGTACGCCTGTGGTGTTAATTATTTCTTCAACTAATTCTTCTATTTCTTGCGTGTTTTCTTCATCTTCAACACAAGCCAATCCTTGCTCTTTAATTTGAGAAAGATAAATAGGACCAATACCTTTTATATCAATTAAATCCTACACACTTTCAAAAGGCCTTGCTTTGATAATTAGATCTGCTCTTGTAAGGCCAATATTTATAATTTCATCCAATTCACTTAATGAAGCAGAATTAATATCAATCTGTCCCTCTTCGCAATTTGCATGTACATTTGTAATCATTAAGACAAGGAAAATTATCAACATATATTTCATAAAATTAATAAGAAATTAATGATTTTAAGTTTTGTTGTGTTTATTCCCATATCTCTCCACAAAATTAACATACTCTATTTGCCCTCTTTTGCTCTTAGTAGACATTTCTTTAGAAATGTTTCGGGGGACACTCTTGGGTGTCGCGCTTTTCTTAGCAATCCAAATCTTTGAAAAAATCCCATTCTTCAAATACCATGCACATTTTTGTTTTTCTATTTTTGAAAGAATTCCATTCATCTTAACTTCAACTCCAATAACACTATATGTACCTTTGTGAATTTGTTTAATTGAAATAAAGTCAGGAAAACCAGTTCCAATTGTCATAACTTTTGACCAAGGATTATATTTTCTTTTCGCAATAATTAATTTCCCTGTCTGTGGGAGTATTTGGTTATCTGCATCTTTTTCAAACTCAACATTGTTATTCCATTTATCAACAACTCTCCCTTTCTCTTCCAAATCTCTGCGTACTTTTAATTCAAACCTCGCACCACGCGCCCGGGAATTCTTTCCTTTTTTTATCTCAGACTTTTTTTTAGAAGTAGAAAACACCCCTGCTTTATTCCAGGAAGTTTCATACTTTTCACTCCCTGCTTTCCGAATCATCTCCATGATTTTCTCTTTATTTTCTTTTTTTACCTTTTTCATAGAAAAACTAATGATTCAGATTATTTAAAATTTTATTAATATAATAATTTATTTATTAAGTAATTTTTTGTGTAGCTATCTTCTTCAACATTAAAAACCTCCTCTTACAATTTTTATATTTCTATCATATAAAAATTTAAATACCCCTTTAAAATTATAATTTAATGATTTTGAATTCCATTAAAAAAGAACCTTTTTTAGAATATTTTCAAATAATTGATGATTGTGCCAAAAATGAAGAAAAGTCAGTTATTTATAACAGCTCTCCATTCAATATAGTTTATCTTTTACAGACCTTTTTCTTAAATGCCAAATCTAATGTGGACATTTTTACAAAAGATTTTCCTGATTTTTTTCAGAGTGAAGATTTAGCCGATGCAGCAGAAGTATTTTTATCAGAGGGTCTTCTCCCAGATGCATTAAATGAACATAAAATAAGAATCGCATATCAATCTGATTTATCTGAAAAAAGGGTTTTATTGGAAAATAAATTTTTAGAGAGATTAGTTTTTAATCCAAGACATAGTTCTCAAATAGAAATTTATAATGCAAATAACTTGGATATTTCTGGAGGAGGCGTACTTAATTTTCAAATAGCTGATTCTAAATTTTTTAGGTATGATTTTTGCCATCCTCTGGGACCAACAGCAGATTTTGGTGATAAAAAAAATGTAAGAAAATTACAAGGTTTCTTTAATTGGATTGTTTCTTCATCAAAACAATTGGATCTTAGTTCTTATTGCACTAATTAATTTAATCTGTATTTCTGTTAAAATCATCTTGGTCTATAGTCTGCTTTCCAATTTCTTTGTTACAACTTCTGCAATACAGACTTATTCCATTAATAATTCCAGAGGATTTTTCTTTAGGTTCTCCTAGAATATATGTCTGTTCATGAAAACAGAGGTAAGCCTTTTCATCACATTTCTCACATTCATAAAAAGGTGTTCCCATAATCTGGTTTCCATTTACTTTCACAAATTTATGTTTATGCCCATCTTCAGAAGGAATTGCTTCAAGACTTCTGTACTTTTTCATTATTCTCTATAGAAAATCAATTTTTAAATTTTTATGTCCAAAAGTCTATAGGTCTCTCGCCTGTAAAGTTCTCCGCTTATTTGCCTTGGCTCTTTCAATCGCATCTTGCAATATCTCTTCAACTTTTCTTTCCATTGCCATGCCAACTTCTTCAGCAACACTTGAAACAGCATCCTCTTTATCTAATTCCTTCACAACTTTTTTGATATTTGATTTCACAATTAATGTCATTTTAATTTAAACCAATACCTATTTATTAAAGTTTTGAAAAGGAAAAATTTAAATAGTATACTCTTGTATACATTAGTAAACAAAATGGAAACAACAATTCGTTTGAATGTCCAAACAAAACAAGATTTGGATGGGTTCAAACAATACAAAAATGAAAGTTATAATGAATTAATTAGAAAATTAATTTACATTGTAAAGCTTTGCGAGAATGAGCCACAATTATCCCAGAAAACAATCAACGAAATTAAAGAAGCTAGAGAAAGAATTAAGAAAGGCAAGTTCTATACAGAAGCAGAGGCAAAAAAAATCCTCGGTTTATAGAATGTATGAAATTCAATTTGATAAAAGAGCATTAGATTTTCTGAATAAATTAGATTATAAAACCAAAAAAAGAATTTGGGATAAATTACAGGAATGCAAACAAAACCCTTTTCATTATCTAAAACATTTAACGCAAATTACAGGATATAAATTACGAGTTGGAAATTATAGAATTATAGTGGATGTTCAGGAGAAAATAAAAGTTTTGTTGGTTTTAAAAATTGGGCACAGAAAAAATATTTATGATTAATTGCCTTTTAAAAATATGTTTTAATTACAATATACCCATCAACAATTAATCCAAGAATTGCTATTAATAAAATAATAAATCCAACCCAATCTGGAAGTTTTTGTTTTCTTATCATCAAAACTCCCACAACAAATAAAAATGCAAAAACAATCAATCCAAAAATATCAAAAAATTCAGCTGACACCATTTAATCTAAAATATAGGTCTGCGATTCAATATGTGCACGTCTGCTTCTTTCATCGCATTTTTTTAATTCATTTTCTGTTGTTTCTTCAAGATTTTTTCTAAAATTCCTGACAACCTCTTCAGAAACTTTTACAGGTTTCATTTGAAGCGAAATAAAAGAAATCATCCCTGTTCCTTCCACTACTCTTCTTTTAGATTCTTCAAGACCTTTTTCTAAACTATAAATAAATTTTTCATCATCCATTTTTCTTCTCTTCTGGTTTCATAAATGGAAATATAACACACTCTCGAATTGTTTTGTCCATTAAACAGGAAAATAATCTTTCAGAAACTCCAAACCCGCAAGTAGGAGGCATTCCGTATTTTAATGCTTCAACAAATTCTTTATCGTGTTCTTGTGCTTCTGTATCTCCGGCTTTTTTCAATTCTGTTTGTCTTTCAAATCTTTTTTCCTGGTCAAGAGGATCATTTAATTCACTATAACCATTACCAATTTCAGAACCTGCTAAAATTACCTGAAATTGTTCAACTTTTTTGCTGTCTTCCAGCTTTCTTTTTGCTAAAGGGGATATTTCTACAGGTTGCCCGACTAAAAATCCAGGACCTGAAAGTTTTTTTCTGCAATATTTCCATAAAACATCAATAAGTCTCCATTTATCCACTTTAGAATCATATTTTATTTTTAATTCATCTAATTTTTTCTTTAGGTCTTTTTCACTTGCAGAATAAATTTTAATTCCGGTGTATTTTTTAATCATTTTTTCATAATCATAAATTTCCCATTTTTTATTTAAATCAATTTGATACCCTGCACTCTTAAATTTTAAAGTTCCTAAAGTTTCTTTTACAATCTTTTTATACATTTCTTCAACAAGTTTCATTCCATCCTTATAATTTGCGTATGCCCAATAAAATTCCATTTGTGTATAATCCTGCAGGTGTTCTGCATCCATGCCTTCGTTCCTAAATTGCCTCCCTATTTCAAATGTTTTTTCATAACCTGCAATCATTAATTTTTTTTGCCATAATTCTCCCATGGAAATTCTTAGATAAACATCTGTGTTCAATGCATTGTGATGCGTGCTAAAAGGAGTTGCAGAAGCCCCTCCTGCAGAATTTTCAAGAACAGGAGTCTCAACTTCTAAGAATCCTTTTTTTAATAAAAAATTTCTAATGGTATTCCAGAATTTTGCCTTTTTAATAAACATCTCTTTCACTTCATTATTCATTAAAATATCCAGATATCTTTTTCTTAATTTTTCTTCTTCATTTTGCAAACCATGCCATTTTTCAGGAAGAGGCAAAATTGATTTTGTTAATAATATAATTTCTTTAACTAAAATTGAAGTTTCTTTTGTTTTTGTTTTAAATATTTCTCCTTTAACTTCTACAAAATCCCCGGAATCAATATATTTTTTAAAAAAGTCTTTTTTATCCTTCGGGGTTTTACCTTCTTGAAAAACTATTTGGATTTCCCCTGTTTCATCTTTTAATTTAGCAAAGATAATTTTTCCAATATCTCTTTTTGTCATTAATCTTCCAGCGGTTTTAACATTTTTTCCTATCTTTGTTTTCAAACATTCAATGCAGGTATTTTTTTTGTTTGATTCAGAAGGATAAGGATTAATTCCTAATTTCTCCAATTCTTTAAGTTTCCTAATTCTCTCATTTATTATTTGCTGTTCACGACCCATTTTAATATTAATAAAACTAGTTTTATATATTTAATCTTTTGCTCCATCAAAATTCTTTTTATATGAAATATATTGATTGATTAAACTTCTTGTTGTGTCCAGCAGATGAAGATTCAATGCCTTTTCAATCGTGAACCAACCATGCTCTGAAATTTCTTCGTTGGGAGTAATCTCTGTTTGTAATGCTTTTGCAAAAAAATCTATGAAAATAAATTTAACTTTTTCGTCTTTAAAATCAGAACTTGGAAGTTTTATTTTTTCTCCAACTCTTTTGATTTCATCAAGTTCAATTCCAAGCTCTTCTCTAATCTCTCTTCTTAATGCTTCTTCCTCTGTTTCACCTTTTTTTATTTCTCCTCCAGGAACAATCCAACTATTCCATTTAGGAGATTTCATAAGAAATATTTTATCATCTTCATTATAAATTATTGCACCAACACATTTTTTTATCTTCATTTTCTATACTCCCTCTTTATATTAAAAACAACTGCAACAATCATCCAAAGGATTATAAGACTCATTAAAAATAAAGGACTTTCAAGTTTTTGTTTTGCAACGGTTGAGAAAATTGAAAGCATATAAGCGAATGCTAATCCATAAGGAATCATAATTATTGGGACATAAATAATCTTTTTTATATTTCCTTTTTCCAAACCTTCGTTAAAAAAATAAAATGCCAATAAATTAGGATGTAACATTGAAACAAATAAACCTTTTGTTGCCTTTTTATATTTCATAATTTTTTCTTTATTTTTGAAAGAGATATGTCTTCCCAACCAATAATTAATAAAAGCTGTTAAAGTTAAAGTTAGTGCAACAATCATACTGATGTTAAGAAGCGAGATAAACTTTCCATCTGAAAAGAATACTGCAAGAGCTATGATAAATGAGCCTGGAAAGTAAAGCCCAAGATAAATAATGCCTTCAAGAAATGTTGCGATAAACAATCCAAAAAACCCAAACTTATTATACAAGTTTTCTAGAACCATAACAATCTCTGTTGGAGAAGGAATAAAACCCAAGTTCCAAAGAACAAATGCTGTTAAGTAAAATATTAAAGCTGTTAATGGAAGTTTCGGGATTCTTTTTATTATTTCTTTTATCTTCATTTTCTATACCTTTTATAACCTGCATTATCCAACTCTTTGTTTAATAATTCGTCGGCAATCTGTTGGAACTTATCCCATCTGCTTGTATGCAAATATTTTATCTTCTTAAAATTCTCCTGAAGTTTTTGCACTTTTAAAAAAAGCTCAAGCAACTTCTGATTTTTAACCCTATATTCTCCCAAAAGTTGCTTGACTATTAATTCAGAATCTAAAATACATGTTATTTCGTCTTTAGTATAATTTGAAGCCAGCTCCATTGCTTTTATCAGGGCTTCGTATTCTGCAATATTGTTTGTGACAAGTTTTCCAATCCTTGCACTATATTTCGTAAGAATCTCTCCGTCCTTTCTCACTATCACTCCAATTGCTCCTGGTCCAGGATTACCTCTGGCACCTCCATCAGAATTTGTGTATATCATTTAATAAATTATCCCAAAAGGACTTTTTATATTTTTATTGATACTTATTTTTTACCCCATATAACTTTTTATACTTAAGAATTGTTTTTTATTTATGAAGAAAATAAAATTTGATATGAATCAATTTCTAATAGAAGCAGAAGAAAAAAGACAACAGGAATTAAAAGATTTAAAATCTCGCTCAAAGCCACTTTATGATTTAGTTGTGTCTGAGGATTTTACTGTTCACGACATTATAGGAGAGTCTTATGTGACTTCATCTTATCTTACTTTATTTACTCCACTTTCTGAAACAATTCCTGGAGGAATCCCGCCTGTTTGTTCTGGAGGTTTTACCTCAAAATTAGTTCTAAAAGTCACACCAAATAACCGAGATATTCCTGTTAGAACCCTCAACTTTGACGGTAATTCAGCTGTGAGACCAGGAGATTATATTATTGCAAAAATACCTAAATACAAAGAAAAAAAAGTAAGTCTGGGATATTTTGGCAGTTGTTTTAGCCAAGACCGTATTTTTTATTTTGACAGAGATTTTAATCCTGAAGAATTTGCTATTGAATTAATTATCCCTTCTGAAAAAGGAAAAAGAACTGATAGGGCGGTTAATTATGAGAATTTTATTAAAAAATAAATTTTTCTACCTTTTCTATATATGTAAAATCTTAAACACTCTAAAATCCTGAAATCTTTCTGGCTTAATCTCAACATTTCTTATCTGCGAGTGTTTTGGTCCCTTTTTACAAAGTTCAATTATTTTATTTACATCATCAACATTTCCTTCGGCAAACACCTCAATTCTTCCATCTTCCAGATTCCTGACAAAACCCTTCACATTATAACGCTCAGCATTTTCTTTAACAAACATTCTAAAAAAAATTCCCTGCACAGTTCCAGTAATATAGAGCCTAACTGATTTTTTCATATAAGAACTAACAGATAAGGATTATTAAACATTTCTTTAGTTTGAAAAGTATTTAAGCAACCAAATTAAATTAAAATTAATTGTTTCTAATCAAAAATCAATTGAGATAGATGAACCAATGACGTTTTCGTCTTCATAATGTTTTGAATAAAAATCAAATCCTATTCCAAAAAAAGATTTTATATTTCCTGTCCTTAAATTAATTCCCAACATTTTTTTTACAAAGTTATAAGATGCATTCATTTTTATCTTCTTATAATTGCCTTTTAATCCTGCAGAAAAATCTTCTTTTAATGAATTAGGTTTTGGATATAATGAAGCAGTCAATGCTATTTTTAAATCTTTTTCTTTTTTCATCTCCTCAACACTTAATTCTCCTGGACCATAAAAATGCCCTTTATTCTCAGAATTAATCTTGCTATATTCAACAACAAAATATCTTGCAACATTTTCCTCAAGGCGTTTTATTCTTTCACCAAAAGGAGTTTGATGAAATGTATCTTTAATAGAACTTGTCAAACTACGCAACATTATATCGGCTCTTACAAATTCAATGTCTTCCATCTGATTTTTATAAATAACAGAATCGGTTCTTTCTGATTCTTCAAAATCCGTGAAATAATCATTGCTATCTATTAAGACATGTTTATTCTCCAACAATTTTTCAGTGAATGATGTAATTAAAATACTTTTAAGATCCTTTTCTTTATTATTTATTTGGTATATTCCATTTCCAAAATTAGAAACAAAAACTTCTTTTGCAATTTGATTATTAGACCGGGAAAAATTCCGAGAATCAGCAGACAATTGACCATTTAGAAAAAACAACATAAAAGATGTCAACACAATAAAAACCTTTTTTCTTAATGCTTTTTTCATTTTTAGCACTTGTTTATTTCAAAGAAATCTTTTTCATTTTTAAAGAAATTGGTAATAGAAAATATATTTTTATTTCGCCACAATAACCTTGAAAATTCTTCCTTCCCTTTTACCCAGTAGAAAACATAAATTATTTATACTCTTGCTTGTTTTTATTCCAATATAGTTATAAGGAGGTAAATGATATGAAAAAAATAATAGCAGTTAGTTTGATTTTAGGAATTATGTTAGCAATCACAGGTTTTGTGATTGCAGCGCAAGATTCTTCTTCAGCAAGCAAAAGAGTAATTGTTCCAACAACTTCCATTATGGATAAATTTATTTTCAAGATGAAAGGTTGTAAAATTATTCATAAGTTAAATGATGCAACAGCATTAAAATGTCCATCAGGAGTTCAAATAAAAGGAGCATTTGAAGACAAAGTCTATCATACTATGGATATGGGTGCTAATGTTCAGATAAATGCTGATGATGTCTGGGCACAGGGTATTGACGGAACCGGTATAATTGTGGCAGTTTTAGACACAGGAATAGATACAGACCATCCTGAATTAATTGGAAGTATTGCAGGAGGTCAAGGATTTGGGTATGCTACATATGAAGATGATAACGGACATGGAACGCATGTTTCAGGAATAATAGCCTCAAATGGTGTAGTTGATTATGCAAAAGGAGTGGCACCTGGTACGAAAATCTGGGCAGGAAAGGTTTTAGATTCATCTGGTTCTGGTTGGGCAAGTGACATAGCATTAGCAATTGAGTATGTTGTGGATAACAATAAAGCAGATGTAATAAGCATGAGTTTGGGCGGTGGAAATTTTGCAGGAACAGATTGTGATACTGACTACTTGGCTAGTAAAGTTAACTGGGCTGTAGATAATGGTGTGGCAGTAGTTGTAGCGTCGGGAAATGACAGATATTATGTTAGCAGTCCGGCATGTGCATCAGGAGCAATAGCAGTTGGAGCAGTTGACAAAAGTGGTTTGATGGCATGGTGGAGTAATTTCGGACCAGCATTAGATATAGTGGCTCCGGGTGTAAGGATTTATTCATCAGTAATAGATGGATATGCTTCGTGGGATGGAACTTCAATGTCAACACCACATATTTCAGGAGTAGTGGCATTAATTTTAGATGCTAATCCAAGTTTAACAGTTGATGAAATAAAAACAGCACTTTATGAAACAGCAAATCCAATTAACCCAGACTCTGTATGCTATGGTGTAGTCAAACAAGCAGGGTTAAATTATTGGATAGGTGTAGTTGATTGTAGTTCTAATAATTATGGAGCAGGAATAGTTGATGCGTTTGGAGCGGTTAATTATTTTATTCCACAAGAACCAGAATGTGCAATAAATGAAGATTGTGATGATAGTTTATTTTGTAATGGAGATGAAACATGTGTGTTAGGATTTTGCCAATCAGGAACACCAATAGATTGTTCATCTTTAAATGACCAATGTAATTATGGGGTTTGTGATGAATCTACAAAAAGTTGTGTAATCCAGCCAAAGGCAGAGAATACACCATGTGAAGATGAATTATTCTGTACAGAAAATGATTATTGTTCAATTGGAATATGTTCAAGTGGTACTTCAAAGACTTGCGATGATAGTGAAATTTGCACAACAGATTCATGTAATGAAGACTTAAAGATTTGCGAAAATACATGGCCAGTTTGTGGATTAGTTGATGAGTGTTGTGGACCAGAATGTGATAGTGATACTGATGCGGATTGCATAGTGCCAGTAGTTTGTGGCGATGGTTATTGTGATGGAATAAATTTGGGAGAAGATTGTAATTCTTGTTCTGAAGATTGTCCAAGTTATAATAGAGGGAGACCTAGTGGAAGATATTGTTGTGGAAATGGTATTTGTGAATCCACCGAATTAACTTTAGGAAATTGTCCAGTAGATTGCCAATAACAATATAAAAACAATTTATTTTTTATTTTTTTTATGTTTTTATTTCCAACAAAATTTCTCTAACTAGAACTAATTTCTTATTCTTCCTCAGATTCACTCGCTAAAAAAGCCCACCAAGGTTTTTGAACTCTTATAATTTCACCTGTTTCAGCATCTACTTGTGCCCGAACATTCATTCTTGCTTTAAACAAACCAAAAACTTTTGATTGTCTTTGAGTTTTTAATTCATAAGCAAGTTTTGTTTGTTCACCTTGACCAACTTCTTTTAATTCAAGAGAACATCCTTGCGCTTCATCGCAAACCTTTAATCTTAATCTATTTAATGCAGTTTCAGAAGCAGTGTCTGGCATAACTTTTATTTCTGCATTTCTTCCATTGCTTAACTGGGCTTTTAATTTTGTTCTGTTTTGAACTTGCTCTTGCGTTAAATTAAAAGGGCAATCCACACCAACCCCTCCAACTTCTAATCTCATTTGATTATTTGCTTGTTGTTGGATTTTCATCTGCTGTCCACCTTCCCCAATGTAATTGCCTGCCATAACTTCTTGTCTCATTCCTTGCTCTTGCGCAACTACAAAACCAATAATTAAAACTCCTAACAATAAACTAAATAATAACTTTTTCATATTCTCCTAAAAGAATTGCACTTTAAAAAACCTTTGTGTTTATTTTATCCAACAAATTTTTATTCCTTTATAGGTTGCATAACAAAAAGAGCCTTAGCAAGAATATTTCCTTCATTCACAACTTTATACATTCCGATAAATCTCTCCCCACAAAAAACAGAAATAATTTCTCCTTGTTTTTTTGAGGATTTTATTTTTAAATCCGTTTCATGAATCGGCTTCCCGGTAAATATCTGTTTTAAATTATCTTTTTTTATCTCAACCACAGAATGTAATTCAGAAATAATCTCCCCGGGAATAATTATCTTTTTTAGTAACTCTTCGTTTCCATTTTTATATTCCTCAACTGCCTTCTCAAAATCATAGAGATTAACACAAGGATAATTCTTATCATTTTCTTTAAAGATTCCAGCTCTTTCTCTCCTTAATTCTAACATATGTGCACCAACCCCCAACTCCTTTCCTAAATCATCAAGCAACTTCCGAATATAGGTTCCTCCCTGAACTTCTGCTCTAAACAAAATATTTTTTCCATCTCTTTCCAACAATTCAAATTTGTAAATTGTTCTTGGTCTTAATTGTCTTTTAACTCGCGACTTAACAGGAGGCATCTGAATTATTTCTCCAAGAAATTTTTCATTAATTTTCTTTTTTATTTTTTCTAATTCAATTTCTTTATGAATCCTCATAACCCCAACATACTCTTTATCTTCCCCTAAAAAATATCCTGTAAGTTTGCAGGCACGATTTAATGCAATCGGCAAAACTCCTGTGACTTTGGGGTCAAGAGTTCCGAAGTGAGAAGTTTTACGCAACCCTAATTTTTTTCTAACAAAATCTGAAATATCAAATGATGTTGGTCCGCTTGGTTTGTCAATATTTATAATTCCAAATTCCAGAAGTTCTTGTATTGTTTTTTTTGATTTGCCCTTAGTAAACATTTTTGAAAAAAATGTTTCTGGGCCTCGAAGAGGTTCTCGCACCTCCTTGGTGTACACCCTTGGGTGTTTTTTTTGAATATCCATACTATTTAAGAAATAAGTTTGTATTTAAAATTGTTGGGATGGGGGGATTTTGTTTTTTAAAAGGCTATAAAATAAAAATAATTTAGATAATTAGGTATATTCCACATTAAACACACTTCTAAAAATTATATTAAAACAAACCTCTCCCTCATCAAAACCCTCCAGCCCCAATCTTGATTAAAATATTTTTTATCTCATTTATTGTTTTTTGCTGGGATTTTTTGTCAGACATCCTGACGAATTTTATTAAATAATTTTTTAGTTCATCTCTTGAAAGAAACTTTATCTCTTTTCCTTCAATAAGAAAATAAAATCTAAAATTTTTGTATTTAAGTTCTTTAACAATCGTTCCAGCAAATATCCCGATTCTTTTTCCTTTTGTTGGAATTTCTTCTAAAGATTTTAAATGTTTAAAAATTATTATTGATTCTTTCTTGAACTTTTTCCTTATTTCTTTTTCTAAAGAATCTATTATTTTTACTCTGGCCATTCTTCTTCAGCCCTCTTAATAGCGTCTTCAATTGGAATAAATCTTTCAGAAGGCATTAAAAATTCTTTTAATCTTTGAGCAACAGCAATTTCATAAAGTCTTTTTATTATTATTTCAAATGTTTCTCCCTTCATACCAAAAGAACTAATTAAATTTTTTGTTTCATGAGTTAGTTGAATTGTTGTTTTCATTATAGTTGTTATAGTTGTTATAGTTTATAAATTTATCTTCAAATCTTCCCCTTCAAATATTTCTTCCTCTTCACTTCATCAAACTTTTCAATTGCATATCTCAACATTGTCCTCGGCATTTTTTTATAATGCTCTTTCAAAAAACCCTCTAAAATAGGTTTGTTTCTTTCGTTCGACGACGCTTCGGCGGACGAGGTAGAAGAATTTTCTTCTGCCTTTCCAACTTCTCTTAACATCCATCCAACTGCCTTGTGAATTAAATCATGCTCATCTTTAAGCAACAACTCAGAAATCGCAAGTGTCTCTTTAAATTCCTCTTTTTTTATAAAAGCATAAGTAGAAACAATTGCAATTCTTTTGTCCCAAAGATTTTCTGATTGCACCAATTCATACAAAATATCTTTTTTCTTGTCTAATAAAAAATTTCCTACAATATGCGGAGCACTCAAATCAACCAAGTCCCAGTTGTTTATATTCCTTGTATTTTCCAGATAAAAATTAAAAATATTTCCTTTATTTTCTTCATCAGTTTTTTTATATTTGTCAATTAATATAAATAAAGCAACAGACCGATGGTCATGCACTTTGCTGTCTAACAATTCCTGAAGTTTGTACAAATTTAAGCCAGAATATTTTTTCGCGATCTTCCTCTGCACAGGAACCTTTATCCCCAGAAAAATATCTCCTTCTCCATACTCTCCTTCCCCTGTCTTGAAAAATCTTTGAAGAACTTCAGCTTGTTCAGGATTTGCAAGCGATTGTAACTCTTGTTTAAGTTTGGTTAACATATTATACTCCAATAATTTTCACCTTTGAGTAATTTTTAAATATTTCTTCTTTACTTTTTATTCTTTTTTTTAATGTAAAAACATGGATTTCATCAAAGCCCAAGTAATATGTTTTAACTAATTTGTCTGCATTAATATTGCATTCTATAGAATCAATTTTAATTAAAGGAGTCTTGACATATATTTTATTGTTCAGTTTTTTCTTTAATTTCTTTTTTTCTTCTTCTAAAATTTTTTGAGTAATCTCATTTTCTTTTAATGACTTAATAATTCTTCCCTGTTTCCCAAAATTTATTTTATAACCCTCTTTTATCAAAGCTTTATTTATCTGAGTTCCTGCCCCGCAAATAATAACAATTTTATCCTTTTTGGATTTTTCATCAACAAAATCTAAAAATACTTTATTATCATTCACATTTCCTGAAACTTTGATTAATATTTTTTTCATAATTATTCAAGAAATCTTTAATATAAAAAACTTTTATTAAACCAAATATTTTAACATAAACCAAAAATGCAAAAAACTTCCGATTAAAACAAAAATATGAAAAATTTCATGCATTCCAAACCACCTTGTTCTTGGGGCAATTTTGTCTAATGCAAAAAACACAGTTCCAAGTGAATATGCAATTCCTCCTGAAAGCAAAAATAAAAATCCTTTATAAGTTACTGAATTTAACAAGGGAAAAAGTGCAATTAAGATAATCCATCCCATAAAAAGATAGATAATTGTAGAAAGTTTTTCACTGATTTTAATATTGCTGGATTTTAACACAACCCCGAAAACTGCCAGCCCCCAGATAATTCCGAAAATACTCCAGCCTAAACTTCCCCTGAGAACTGTAAGGCATATTGGAGTATATGTTCCTGCAATAAGAACATAAATAAAAGAATGGTCTATTTTTTTGAAAATTTTTTTTGCCTTGCTGTCTAAAGGAAAAAAATGATACAGCGTGCTTGAAAGATAAAGTAAAATTAAACTTGCTCCAAAAATAGAAAACCCCACAATGTGCCAGTTTGTTCTGTGCAAAGAAGCAAAAACAATTAACAAAACAAGCCCTGCAATAGAAAGTAAAAATCCGATAAAATGCGTTAAACTGCTTAAGGGTTCATTGTTTTTCATCCTTAGAAAAATATCCTTAACTATAAAATCATTTCTCTAAAGCTTTTCTAACCGGTCTCTTTGGTTGCTTTACCTTGCTAACAGTTTGATGCTTCATTTGTTTTGCAGCGTCCTTTCCTCTTTTTTGCCCTGCCTCAACAACGGCGGATTTTTTCTCTTTTTCTTCTTTCTTTTTTTCTGCAACCTGTTCTGTTGGTTTTTCTTCTACTTTTTCAACTTTCTTTTTACTAACTCCCTCAACAGCTTTTTGCTCTCTTTTTTCTTCCCTTAACTTCTTAAACTTCAACTTATCAGGCATTTCAGCAAGTTCTGCTCTTACAATATCTCCTTCCTTAACAACCTTGACTTTAATCTTTATCGGCGGCTTTCTAATTCCTCTAAACCAAACAGCCTCGTTCAGGTATTTATCAAGTTTAATCTTATTCAAATCTCTATCTCTTACCTTCATGTGCCTTGCCAAAAACTCTTTTATTGTTTTTATTGCTTTGTTGGATTTCTTATACCTCGGCACAACCCTGCATTTCTCTCTAAGAGGGATTACATATTCTCTTTCAATTTTATCTGTTTTTGGTTCTGGTTTTTTTGCCATTTTATTTTTCTTTTATTGATGAATTTAATAAAGTTATGTGAGAACATTTTGTTTCTCTAACTCCAATATTTTTTTCAACAGCCTTTTCTTTTATTCTTCTTCTTAATTCGTCATTAAATAATATTCCTCCTTCTGAAACAGGGTCTTCTAAAGCTCCTAGTGCTGTGCAACTATACCCAATTCCATCACTGTAAATGATTATTCCCAGTCTATCATCTTTAGTTTGCTCTACCCAATTTTCATAAATTGGACATGTTTCTGAGTGAGGACATAGTTCATAGTGCATCATTTTATCCGAAGTGTGATTTCCTTTGTTTTCTTGGTTTAATATGTAATTTAGTTCTTCTCCACGACCTTCTATGCTTTGTCATAACAGAAGGATGAACTCTTTTTCCCATTCCATATTTTTTCAAAACTGCCCAAATAGGAGCCCACTTAGTCTGTCTTGCTTTTTTCGCTAATGTTGTTTTTTTCTTTGGATTTTTTATTCCCATGCGAGGACACCTGCGGTTTCCTTCGCGTAACCTTCCCTCTCGACGCGGATGGGCGATTTTTTAAATTGCCTCCGCTGAAAATCGCGAGCAGAAGAACTGAGATTAGTTTCTCTTGCTGTTACACGAGTTAATTTATTTAGTTGAATTTTCATTTCACTTCCTCCATAAATTCTTTTCCTTTAACAGTTAATTGTCTTCCTGGTATTCTTTTTCTTACTCCTCTAACAGTTTTTGCAATTTCAGTAAAACCCGCGTTATCAGATTGCTGGAGAATTGTCCTGATTATTTTCCCCCCAGCTTTCTTAAATTTTTCTGGTTGCATACCTCTGTTTTTTTTACTTCCATATTTTGTCCTTAATCTATTGACCCCGACAATTTTTTTCTTATAAATTTGTTTTAAAATACTTGCAGCTCTTTTATGCCAAAAATCAGGGTCCTCAATCGGTCTTTCCTTTGCCGGACCTGACTTAACAAATTCCACCCATTCAGGTTTCTCAAACTCAGGAACTTGCTTCAAAGCCTCAGCTAATTTCAAATTATACTCTTGGGCATCAATATCATACACTGTCATTTTATTTTAGCCACTCTTTGCAGAGTTAGATAGTTCTAAACTATTTAGCTAAAAATTAAGGAGAAAGAGAGTTTATAAATTTTGTCTTCTTGTTTCTTCAGAAATATAAGCCTTACATATTGTAGCATTTAAAGAATCAAGAGTCAAGTTAGTTCCATTAAAAAAACTTTCAGCATTCATTACTATTCCCAATAAATTTTGAATTATTTGATTGCCTTCTGATCTGCGGGATAATGCAATCTCTTTCAAACTATCTCTTGGAAAAAACACTAATTGTTCATTTTTTTTATTTTGTAATCCATAATCTTCAGGAGATTGAGAATCTCTCCTTATATCTACTTCAGAATCTTCATAAACAATTGGCCATTTATCATACTGCTGGGTTGCACGCCAAGTTTCCATGTCTTTAATTAGTAAAAATAGTTTATAATGATTTATGTCTTTGAATTCTATATATGAGCCTACTCGGATTTGAGATGTCAATTTTTTGAATTCTCCAAAGAGTAATAGAATCTAAAGATTCTATATATGAGCCTACTCGGATTTGAACCGAGGACCTCTGGCTCTCTTAGATTTCTCCATGAGATAAAATAATTCTAGCGAATTAAGTTCTTATAAGACCAGCGCTCTGACCAGACTGAGCTATAGGCTCTTTAGTATCTGAGCCTGAGAAGATACTCTTACTTTATAACTCAGGATGGTCGACCAGACCGAGGTGTTACGCGAGCATTTATCTGTTTACGTAACTTCCCGCGAACGTGGCGCCGAGTTAAGCTATAGGCTCGTACAAATCTTAAATTAATAATCTATTTAAAGGTTTTTCCATGACTAATATTATGTTAATCGGACTTGTTGGAAAGCCCTCAGTAGGAAAATCCACTTTTTTCAAAGCAGCGACTCTGGCAGAAGTAGAGATAGCTTCTTATCCTTTTACAACAATTAAAGCAAACCATGGTGTGGGCTATGTCAAGGTTGAATGCATAGATAAAGAATTCAACACTCAATGCAATCCTAATCATGGGTTTTGTATTAATCACAAGAGATTTGTTCCCGTGGATATAATGGATGTTGCGGGTTTGGTCCCCGGGGCTTCAGAAGGAAAAGGTTTGGGAAATAAATTTTTAGATGATTTAAGACAGGCAGATCTTTTTATACATATTATCGATGTTTCCGGAGAAACAGATGAAAAAGGAAAGCCAATGCCTGAAGGAAAAATTCATGACCCCGCAAAAGATATTGAATTTCTTGAAAAAGAACTTGATATGTGGTATTATAATATTTTTATGAAAGTTTGGAGAAGTTTTGCAAGAAAAGCCGAGATGGAAGATGCAAATTTTTCAGAAGCTGTTGCAAAGCAGTTTTCTGGTTTAAAAGTTAAAGAGGATAGTGTAAAAAAAGTTTTGCTTAATTTGAATCTTTCTGATAAACCAAGCCAGTGGAATGAAAAAAATATTTTGAAATTTGCTTCACATTTAAGAAAGGAAACAAAGCCAATGATTATTGCTGCAAATAAAATTGATTTAAAAAATGGAAAGAAGAATTACGAAAGATTAAGAGAGGATTTGCCTAATTTGAATATTATTCCTTGTTCTGCAGATTCTGAACTTGCTTTAAGACAGGCAGCAAAAGCAGAATTAATTGAATATATTCCCGGAGAAAAAGATTTTAAGATTCTAAAAGAATTAAATGAAAAACAAGAACAAGCTTTGAATAAAATTAAAAAAAATGTGTTGGATGTTTATGTTGAGGGAACCGGTGTTCAGTCTATTCTAAATAATGCGGTTTTTGGGTTGCTAAGTTATGTAGCTGTTTTTCCTGCTTCTGCAAATAAGCTTGGAGATAGTAAAGGAAATATACTTCCTGATTGTTTTTTACTTCCAAAAGGTTCTACTGCACTGGACTTTGCCTTTTTTTTGCACACTGATTTTGGAAAAAATTTTATCAAGGCAATTGACGCAAAAACAAAAAGAGCATTAGGAAAAAGTTATTTATTAAAGCACAGAGACGCGTTGGAAATTATAACTCGTTAGATTTTCTGTTTTGTTTTCAAAATTATGGAAATGATGAATAGATATTTTATTACCCTAATTTTTATAAACTCTTTTTGACAAAGGTTTTTATGGCTAAGAGATTATCTTTAGAATCAATGAAAGAAGGTTTACCCAAAGGAGCTAAGCCTCTAAGAGGATTTGGAGGATATTATTATTTTGATAATAAGAAAAAAGGGGAAAGGGAAATTTATGAACCCCTAATTAAAGAGAAAGATGTATTTGCTTTAAGAAGCAAAATTCCAATTCCTACTGAAGGCTCAAAAGATTATGTTTGCCTAAAAAGT
This sequence comes from Nanobdellota archaeon, assembly GCA_030611805.1. GTDB lineage: Archaea > Nanobdellota > Nanobdellia > Pacearchaeales > GW2011-AR1 > JAUWPB01. The sequence continues at coordinate 25,106 of JAUWPB010000007.1, forward strand.
TGAATGTAAATTTGTTTAATCAAAAAATGGAATCTACTTATGAAAGACCAATTACTCTTGAAGAAGAACTTCGCATGAAATATGAAGCTGTAAAAAGATTAGGGAGTTTAGGTTATACTCCAATGAAGAAAGGCAAAGATATATTAATTTTTGCTGGAGAAGATAATCTTGGGAAATTGACTCATGATGAGATAGAAAATGTTCCTATCGCTGTTGTTGAAAGACCAAAGTTTAATACAAATAATTTAATAAAAATTTTAATCAAGAAACGAAACAGGGAAGTATTTAAAGAAACTTTATTGGAATTAGATTGGCAAGTTAGCACGCCTAACTAAAATATTTTTAAATAATTATATAAAATTCTTTTTAGATTTTATTTATATGAAAATAAAAATTAAAGTAAAACCAAATTCTAAAGAACAGAGTATTGAAAAGAAAGAAGATTTTTACATTGTCAGACTAAAATCTTCTCCTGAAAACAATAAAGCAAATCTTGAATTAATTAAATTCTTAAAAAAGCATTTCAAAAAAGATGTTAAAATAAAATCTGGTTTTACATCAAGAAAAAAGATTGTTGAACTAGAAGACTAGGCAATAATTAGAAGGTTTATAAGGCTGGCAAGGAGGAGTTGACCCTCTTTTTTTAAGAGGATATTGTTCTATTAATTTAATTATTTCATTAAATTTTTCCAAATTTTTGCATGCTTTCTTCCATTTTTCGCTGTTTTTAATTTTAGTTTCAATATTAGTCATATTATTGTGTAATCGTATTACTATATAAAACTTATTGGCATTATTAATTAAACTAAATGTCCAGGACATAAAATTTCATAATTAATTTTCTTTAACTTTTCTAAACTTTCCTGCATTTTTTCTGGTTCGCTTTCTGGAAAGTCAGTTCTTCCAATGTAACCCCCTCCAAAGATTGTATCCCCTGAAAATAAAATATCTTCATAAAGAAAACAAACACCTCCTTTTGTATGTCCGGGTGTTTTTATTATTTCAATTTCTTTCATCTTTAAATCATCTAAATCCAAAATTTCCTCACCTTTAAAATCAATTTTATCTCCATAAATTTTTGCGTTTTCAAAAACATCAATATTCCCTGTATGGTCCCAGTGATTATGTGTCAAAAGAATTATATCAACTTGCCCGGGTTTTATATTTAATTCTTCTAAATCTTCTGTTAATTCTTGTCTGGTTTCTTTGCTTGAAGTATCAATAACAATTATTTTATTTTCTATTTTTAAAACATAGACACAAGAGCCAAATGACTTGAAACATAACTGCCAGACATTTTCTTTTATTCTCTTTATCATGTAAATTTTAACAAAAGAGGATTTATAAATTTTAAAATCTTTTCTAATATAGAAAATAAGGGATTCTTATAAAATGAGATAATCAAAATATTTAATAACATAAATTCTTTCTTTTAATCATGAAAAAAAGTGATATGCCTTTTCTTAATCAATTAGTTAAAGCCCTTGAAGAAACTGGATTAAAGTTAGAGGAATTTTATGAACAAAAAGATTACGAAAATTTCATCAAAGCAAAAAAATTTATCCTTAAGATTCAGAAAAAAATTTCAGAGGTGGTGAAATGAATAAAGATTTTTTAAAGAAATTAAAAGAGATTACTTTGCAGGAGAAAAAAATAGTCAGAGAGATGAGTTCTTTTTCAGGGAGTTTGGAAAAAGTGAATACAGAAGAAAGGAAGATGATTATTTCCCAGATAATATCTTTAAAACATTCTCTCAAAAAAACAAATGAAGATATTCCAAAAATATTAGGAAGAATATCTTTGGTAAAACCATTGCTTCTTACAGTTCAAAAAAAGACAAGTTCTCCAGCCCCCATAAAAATAAAGAAAAAACTCCTAACTTTTCCTGGAAGAACTAAAATAAAACAAACAAAAGAGTTAACATTTTCAGAACTTGAAAAAGAAACTATAAAGAGAATGAGAAAAAAAGAAAAAAAGATTACTAAAGAAAAAGAAAAAAAACCAAGCAAATATGTTAAAATATCAAACAAAATTTTTTCAAATTTTTCAAAAACCCTTCTTAATAAAGATATGTTCAGACTGCTAAAAAGAAATCTGATAAAAGCAAATCTGCAATTTATTCCCATAAGTTATATATCCTTAATTTTGTTTACAACTTTATTATCCTCAATTGTTGGAATATTTGTTTTCTTGTTTTTTTTATTTTTTAATTTCGGATCTGCATGGCCAATTATAACAATAGTTACTGAAGATATCCAGACAAGGTTTTTGAAAGTTTTTTGGGTTTTATTTGTCATTCCAATAGGGGCTTTTTTAATTGCGTATTTCTATCCCTCATTAGAAAAAAAGTCCGCTGAAAATAAAATAAATCATGAATTGCCTTTTGCAACAATACACATGTCTGCTATTTCCAGTTCTATGATTGAACCAAGTAAAATATTTAGCATAATTATTTCTACAAAAGAATATCCTGCTATTGAAAAAGAATTCACAAAACTGATAAATGAAATAAATATTTATGGGTATAATTTAGTTAGTGCATTGAGAAATAGCGCATCCAATAGCCCTAGTGCAAAACTTGCAGAGTTACTCAATGGTCTGGCAACAACAATAACTTCTGGAGGAGACCTTTCAGTATTTTTTGAAAAAAGAGCTCAGAGTCTGCTTTTTGAACACAGGCTTGAAAGAGAAAAATATACCAGATCTGCCGAAACATTTATGGACATTTACATTAGTGTTGTTATTGCTGCCCCAATGATTTTAATGCTTTTATTAATGATGATGAAGATAGGAGGACTAGGGATTTCACTCAGTACGTCTATGATTAGTTTGATAATGGTGTTGGGGGTTTTTATGGTAAATATTCTCTTCCTCACATTTTTACACTTAAAACAACCGAACGAATAAAACAAAATGGAAATAAAAAAAACTCATTGGATTGGGCTTGGTTTAGCAATAGTAATTATAATATCATCTCTGTTTTTCATTGGAACTAATTTTGCTTTTTTCATGATTGGAATAGGATTTTTGGTGGGGGCCCTTCCATTTGTATTGTCCATGATTTCTGAAACAAAAGTGGCTACTGAAAAGGAAGAGATGTTTTTAGAGTTTGCCAGAAATTTAGTGGAAAGTGTAAAAACAGGAACTCCTATAAGCAAGAGCATAGTTAATGCAAGAAATAAATCCTATGGGGTTTTGAGTAAACATGTTAAAAAATTAGCCAATCAAATTTCTTTAGGAATTCCTTTAAATCCAGCTCTCCAGATATTTGCAAAAGATGTAAATAATAAAACAATTTCAAGAGCCTTGACATTAATTGGGCAGGCAGAAAGAGCAGGAGGAGATATCGGAGAAATACTTGAATCAGTTGCCGAGGCCGTAACGATTTCAGACAAATTAAAAAAAGAAAGAAAAGCCGCAATATCCACATTAACTGTTCAGGGTTATATTATTTTCTTTGTGTTTATACTGATTATTTTAATCATGCAATTTAAAATACTCCCGATGATTTCAGGAATTACGGACGTAGGAGGAGTTGTAGATATTGGGTTATCAAAAGGAGAAGCAATCAGTCAGGAGGAAATATCTGGAGCATTTTTATATTTACTTTTAATACAAGGGTTTTTCAGCGGGCTAATAATTGGAAAACTTGCAGAAGGAAATATTAAAGCAGGAATAAAACATTCTTTTGTTTTAGTGCTCTCATCATTCTTAATTTCTGCAGGAGCAAACCTTTTCTTTTAATAGTAAGTTTATAAAACCTTAAACATATATTTAATAAACTCTTTTTATTTGTATTGGCATGGATAAAAGAGGGACACACGTTGGGATGGTTATATCCTTTGCGGTATTTGTGATTTTCTTGGTTTTTTTATACTCCGCCATAGAACCAGCCGTAAAAATACAAAAAGACAAGCAGTCTCTTTTGGATTATTTGGAAAGTGCATTAATAGAACAGACTTATGCAGAGATAACAACTTTTACAATTATGATTGATGAAACAATAAATCCTAATAAAGATTGCCTTAAAGTGCAAAACATTATTGGAGAGATTACAAATGAAACAGATTTAATAATTAAAGATGAATTTGATAATGTGCTTAATTACTTAGTTCAGGGTCAGGCTTTAATTATTGGAACAGGATATTTTTTCAGCGGATTTTTAAAATTTTATTATTCAGAAGACCTTCCGTCATCTCCTTCATTTGAGGGAGTTGGTTGTGAACCTATAACCGGAATTTCAGTAGGATTAGTAAGAACCGAAACAAATATTTTTGAAACAAAAATAATTGATTTAATTAATGAATATGAAAATAACTATGAATCTCTTAAAGAAGAGTTAAACATTCCCGCTGGAAGTGAATTTGGTTTTAGTTTTACATATAGTAATGGCACAATAATAGAAACACAAAAAGAGGAATTATCAACAAGTGTTTATGCTAAGGAAATCCCAATCCAATATGTTGATGAAGAAGCAAGCATCAATTTTGGATTTATGAATATTTGGGTGTGGTAAAAATAAATTTGAATTCATAATTAAAAAATGATAAAAAACAAAAAAGCATGGATAAGAATTATTGAAGCATTTGTCGCGATATTATTAATAATGGCTGTTTTGTTAATAGTTTTTAATAAAGGATATATTGGGAAAAAAGACATGTCTGCAGAAATTTACAAAGTAGAAATTTCAATTTTAAGAGAAGTTCAGTTAAATAATGCTTTGAGAAATGATATTTTGAGTATAGAGAATCCCCCGATTAAATGGGAGGATTTTGAAGCTGAAGGTTTAAATGACCTCAAAAATAAAATCATCTCCAGACTTCCAAATTATTTAGATTGTGAAGCAAAAATATGTGCAATTAATGAAACTTGTGTTTTAGATAAAGTTTTTGACAAGGATGTTTATGCTCAGTCAGTTTCTATAACCGCAGGATTAACAGAATACAATCCAAGACAATTAAAATTATTCTGCTGGATAGGAACTTCCTCCTGAAGCAGAAGAAATAGAAGAACCTGAAATATTCTGTGGTGATGGAGTTTGTGAAGAAGATGAAACAAATGAAAACTGTCCTTTAGACTGCTACTGCGGTGATGGGATTTGCTGGAATGATGAAATATGGGTGACCTGCCCAGAAGATTGTGAAGAACCAATAATAACTTGTGCAGAAGCAGGCGGAACAATTTGCACAGAAACACAATACTGTTCAGGAATAATATTAGATGCTTCAGATACAATAAGGTGTTGCTCAGGAACTTGTGAGGAAATATTACCTCAGGCAAATTTAATCTTATTATTTAGCAATACAGATTATGAATTAAAGTTTAATGTAAATATAGACGGAACAGTTTATCCAGAAGTTCATTATTATTATCACACAAGAACATTTACAGAGAATAATGGTGTTGGAGTTACATTGACATCCGGGCAATTGTGTGTTCAATCAGTTGGTTGTAATCCCCAAGTAAGTGTTAATTACAGAATAGAACCAAATAATAAATTTATATTTGATAATCAATTTTATACAACATTTGATTCAGATATATTTACTTTAAAATATTGGGGAACTGATGACAACGGTTATGATGTTTATGTAGAGCAGAATATGTGTGTGCAAAAATCACAGTTTACTGAGAATTGTTGATTTTTTGAGGAGAAAGAAATTATTAATTTCATTGTAATTTGTTTTTAAAACTCTCTCCAATCAATACTCAAGTCCATAAAATCAATCTCTGCAAATCTATTAAGATTTATTTTCCCTTTATTTGTTAAATATTTGAAAATTTCCATCACCTGAATATTTGCTACTGCTCCAGCAATAGGTCCTAAATTCCCTGTTTGTTTTATATCCCTTATTTTTTCCAATTTTTTTAAAGGATCCATTCTTTTTTGGTAATTAATAAAATCATCAAAAGTTCTTGTTACGCCCGGGATGATAATTGGTCCAACCATTCCTAAATGTAAATTATATCCTCCTGCAACACAATAAGGGATTTCCTTTTTAGATGCATAGCCATCAATAATTTTTGTTGTTTCTACAACCGAAGGTGAATCAGCACAATTTACTAAAAAATTACAACCAGAAACAATTTCTTCAAGATCTTCCTTAGGCGATACTATTTTTTTAAAAGGTATAATATTGGCATCTTTTATCTTTTCTTTTATAACATCTACCTTATATCTCCCAATATCTCTTGAATCAAAAAATAGTTGTCTATTAAAATTAGTTTCCTCTACAACATCTGGATCAGTTATTCTTATTTCTCCAACTCCAATTTGGTATAAACCGTTTACAATCCATGTGCCTATTCCCCCTACTCCAAAAACTGCAATTTTAGAGTTTTCTATTTGTTTTTGAAGTTTTAATGTTTCTTCTTGAGAGTCAGTTAGTTCATCTAAAAACAACAATTGTTTAGAATACCTCCTTTGTTCTGAATACTCATTATATCTTCTAATGATCCCTTCTTTTTCTAAAGCTTGTAGACATAAATTTATGTCTTGTGTTTTATACTTAGAAGATAATCTATTTATTAAATCAGACTCTAAAGTTTCTGATACAAGAGAATTAATTATCTCTTTAACTAATGAATCAACTTGAAATTTCTTTATTCTTCTTGTTGCGGTTGAAACAAAAGTATAATTGTCGTCGACATCTTTTAATATATAAAGTGAGTCTTTAATTTTTAGTTTATGAGTCATTTGAAATTATCTCCTTGTATTTAATGTCCTTATCATTGGTTGGTTCAAATAAAGGTTTATTATTTTTATCGTAAGGGAGAATTAGCTTATAATTTTTTAATTTTTTTCTTAAAAATGACTTTTCTCTTAAATGCCAACTGCCCAAAATAATAATTATTGGACGAGAAGTTTTTTTATTGTATTCTAGAATTTTATTGAGATGAAGTCTTTCTCTTGATTTAATTATCTTATTGAGTTCTTCATCCTCTGACTTGGTAAGCTCTTCCTGATTTTTAATCTTTTTTCTTAAAATATTATTAAATCCAAAATTTTTAATATCAATTCCAATTAACTTGATGCCTTTGTTAAAACATAATTTAACTAACTTCTCTATTTCTTCAAAAGAAGTCATATCAGAAATCTTTTTACTTTGAAATAGTCCATTAAATTTTTCTTTAGAATCCAGCTTTAAATCTTCTAATTTTTCACAGAGTATAAATTCTGGTTTTATTAGTTCTATTATTTCTTTTTGTTTTAAGAAATCATCTATAAAACCATGAGTGCTACCTATAAGAATAGAAGAAAATTTCATTTTTGTTTTTGAAAAAAGGTTACATCCAATATTTAATACTTGTTCCTGCTGAGTAAACTTTTTCTTCTACCAACTTAAATCCTTGGTAAATTGGTTTTTCCACAGGGGTCTTTTCTTCTTTAAGTTCAACCTTTTCTAAAGTTTTTTCTAATTTTGCCATCATAAATTAACACCTTTAAACTATTTAAATTTTATTATGCTTGGGGTTTCTAAACACCCCCTCCTGCAGCTCCTCCTCCAGAACTACTTCCAGCAGAACTAGGTGAACTTGGACCAATGCTTCCGCCTTCACTTTTCATTCCAGGAGTTTGAATAGAAAATTTATTCCCCTCTTTTAACCATATTATTGGATTGCTCTTTAAGTAAGAATCACTGCCATAAATTTTCCCAATTTTATTTCCTTTGTCATCTAAAATATATGCCCCTCCAACATAATCATTACCCTGACTTGCATTTTCTTTTATTTTTGAAGTTCTTTTTTTAAGTTCCTCACTATCTGAAATAGGACAATTCCATAAACTAGAATCTAATGAACCTTTTGGAAAACTTATAATTGCCTCTGGATTGCTGCCACAAGGAGTTTGACGATATTCATTGCCTTGAACCATAGCCCCCGGTTTCAAAATAAGGTATTAAAGCATCATTGTCCCTCTTGATTTTTCCATAACTTGCACAGCCCATAAGAGTACTGCCTAAAAATACGCCCGCACAAGTTATCCCGACCAAACCTTTTGCAATTTTTTTTAATAATGTTTTTTTCATGTTTTCTTAAAGCAGTTTAACTATTTAAATGTTTCGGCTGTTGTATCTATCGCGGAGTAACGGAAACTGGGGTGTTAATAACAATAGTTATCCTGCTTATGTAGAACAAAATGTTTAATCATAAAAAATTAATAAACTCTTATTTCTTTAAGTTATTATGAAACAAAGATTCATTTTTCTGGAACATACTGCAGATGTAAAATTTCAGGCATTTGGAAAAAATATAGAAGAGGTTTTTGAAAGTTCTGCTTTGGCTTTGAAAGAAACAATATATAAAAAACCAATACAAGAAAAAGAGGAAAAAGAAATTGAGGTAAAGGGACAGGATTTTGAATCATTGCTTTATAATTTTCTGGAAGAATTTTTGTATTTACTTGACGCAGAAAATTTTTTATTAAGTAAAATCAAAAAAATTAAAATAGATAAATTTAAAATAAAAGCAATTGTAATAGGAGATAAAGCAACAAATTATGAGTTTGCAAATGATGTCAAGGCAATTACATATAGTGAAATGTTCGTTAAAAAAATAAAAGACAAATATGTTGCTCAGGTTGTTTTGGATGTGTAAATGGAAATAAAAAAAATTTCAGAATATGAATGGGAAATTCCAAAGACAGGAGAAATGAAAGTTCCAGATAAACATAAGGTATTTAAAGTATTAGTCTTTTAAAAATATATGAAAATTGATAAATATCTTGTTTCTCTTCATGCATATTTATGTGGTGATGGTTATGTCAGTAAAAATCCTAAACTACAAAAGAAAAAAAATTATAAAATTGGTTTGAGAAATACTAATTTAGTTCTATTAAAAGATTTTCAAGAAAAATTTAACAAAGTTTTTGGAATTCAACCTAATCTAACCGAAGGAGAAAGATGTGAAAAAGGTTCAAGAGAAATCCATACTATATTAATAAATAAATTTGGATCTTTTCATTCAAATGAATGGCGGGCCCCAACACTAAATAAAAATTTATCTAAATATTGGTTAAGAACATTTTTTGATTGTGAAGGATGGGTTTTTTGTAAGAGTCATCAGAATAGACATATAGGTTTGGATAGTATAAATGAAAAAGGTTTGGACCAAATAATCAAAATGTTAAATTACCTTGGGATAAAAACTATTAAAAAGGTCAATAAGAAAAAAGGAATTTTTAGGATATTTATTTATGGAAAAGAGAATCTAATAAAATTTAAAGAGGAAATTAACTTTTTTCACCCAAATAAAAAAGAAAAGTTAGATCGTGCCATAAAGGATTTTGTTAATTATAAGTGGACTTTCCCAAAAGACAGAATACAATGCAAAAAATTTGTTAGAGAAGTCTTAATTAAGAAGTGTAGAATAAAAAAACCTAAATATATCAGGATAATTACAAAGGAAGTTCAAAATTTAATAGAACTTCAAAAGTTATTGAAAAAGTTTTACAATATTAATTCATTAGTAAATAAAAGTAGGAATGGTATAGGAACAATTTATTATGAAATGAATATCAATAAAAAAGAAGATGTTCAGAAATTAATTAATTTAAAAGTAATTCCAAATATATTTAATGTTAAAAATATTTGATTTAAAATGTATAAAGAAAAAGCTAAAAAGATTGACAAATGGATGTATGAAATTCCTAAGGAAGGGGATATGAATGTGCCAGTAAGAGTTTTTCTATCTGAAAAGTTATTTAATGAAGTAGAAGATGAAACATTTGGACAGCTTGTAAATGTTTCAAAACTCCCAGGAATTTTAAAATATTCTGTTGGAATGAGTGATATTCATCTTGGTTATGGTTTCCCAATAGGAGGGGTTGCAGCATTTGATTTGGAAAAAGGAATAATTTCTCCAGGAGCAACAGGATTTGACATAAATTGCGGAGTTCGTCTCTTGGCTACAAATATTCCCATTAAAGAATTCATAAAAAAAAGAAAAGAGATTCTTCATGACACAAAACGAACAATTCCGTCTGGGCTTGGAAGAGGGGGAAAAAGATATTCCAAAGAAATAATTAAAGAAGTTCTTGTTAAAGGTTCAGAATGGGCTTTTGAAAATAAATTTGCCACAAAAGAGGATTTAGAACACACAGAAGAAAACGGAAAAATAAATGGGGCAAATCCAGAGGATGTTTCAGACAGGGCTCTCTCAAGAGGTCTCCCTCAATTAGGAACCTTAGGAGCAGGAAATCATTTTATAGATTTTCAGGTTGTTGATGAAATCTTTGACGAAAAAACTGCAAAAGTCTTTGGGCTGGAAAAAGGTACACTATGTGTTATGATTCATTGCGGTTCAAGAGGATTAGGACATCAGGTTGCTTCTGATTACATAAGATTAATTGAAGAAAAATATGGTGCAGAAAAGTTTCCTGACAGAGAATTAGGATATGCTCCAATAAAAAGTGAACTCGGAAAAAAATACTTTTCTGCCATGAAGTGTGCGGTTAATTTTGCGTTTTGCAACAGGCAAATGATAATGTATGAAATAAGAGAATTGTTAAAAAGATATTATCCTAATTCAAAAACAAATTTAGTATATGACCTGGCTCATAATATTTCAAAAATAGAAAAACACACATTTAACAAAACTGAAAAAGATTTACTTATTATAAGAAAAGGTGCGACAAGATGTTTTGGTCCTGAAAGAAAAGAGATTCCTGTTGTATATAGAAAAGTGGGACAGCCAGTCATCATTCCCGGAAGCATGTCAACGCCTTCTTTTATTTTAGTTGGGACAAAAAAAGCTGAAGAATTAAGTTTTGCCAGTTCAGCACACGGAGCAGGAAGAGCTCATTCCAGAACATGGTCACACAAAACATTAGATGTAAAACAAATAAAAGCAATACTTGCAAAAAAAGACATAATTCTTGAAGGAAGTTTCAAGGCATCAATTGAAGAATCTGAATTTTCTTATAAAGATGTTGAAGAAGTTATTGATGCAACAGTAAACGCAGGGTTGGGAAAAAAAGTTGCAAAACTTAGACCCGTGGCAGTTATGATTGGGTAGACTCCTGATGTTGTTAGATTAAAATCATTGGTTGTTATCAAATGATTAAATAAGCATATTTTTAAATAAATAATTGTTTTATAAATTATGATTTCATTAGAATTAATTTTTTTACCCGCAATACTCTTATTAGGAATAATAACGTCTTATCAGGATTTTAAGTTTGGAAAAATAAAAAATAAATGGATTATTCTTGCTTTATCTTATTTTATTATTGTTTATGCACTTGGAATTTTCTTTTATACTTTTTATGGAGAATTAAATGTTGAGTATATAATAGAATTAAGCACTAATATTCTTTTTGCAATTTTTATTGGTTTTGGGCTCTGGTATCTAAAAGTATGGACTGCTGGAGACGGAAAACTATTTATTGCTTATTCTGTTTTAATACCTCTTTCAGTATATTCACTGGGCTATCAAAAATATATTCCTTGTTCCGTTCTTTTAATTAATATTTTTATTTTAGCATTTATGGTGCTTTTTTTTAGCATGGTTTTTAAAATTAAATTTAAAAATCTTAAAAAAGTATCTTTAAATTCCTTAAAAGAATCTTTTGAGTTAAAACAAGTGCTTTTTTTAATCATTAATCTTTTTGCTATTTTTTGGGTAATTGGAATTCTTTTATCCTTAGTAAATCTTAACAACCCTCTTTTAAAAATCAGTTTAACCATGCTTATTTTTTTATCAATCCCAAAAAAATATAAAAATAAATCAATATATTTTTTATCTGGTTTTGTTATTTTAAGATTAATCATAGATAAGTCTGTATACTCATGGACTTTTTTAATAAATTTTATTGTGCTTATTTTTTTAGGATTATTTATTAGAAGTTTTTTATTAAAAGGTGTTAATCAACTTGGTCAAGAAATTTTTAGCAAAGAAATTAGTGTTAATAAATTAAAACCTGGAATGATTTTAAGTGAGGTTATTATTAAGAAAGACAAAAAAGAATTAAAATCTCTGCAAAAAAATAAGGATACGAAAATCATAAAATATAAAGAACATTGTTACATTCAACAACCCAAATCTTTATTAAATTTTGAGGGTTTTATTGATGAAGAATCAGAAGGTTTAACAAAAGAACAAATAAATTTAATAAAAAAAATAGGTATTAAAACAATAAAAATTAGTCAAACAATTCCTTTTGCTTTATTTATGTTTGCAGGAGTACTCTTAACATTTATAATAAAAGGGAATTTTTTATCTTTTTTGAAGGGCATTTTTTGAAAAATGAATAGATTTAAAAAATAAGAAAATTCTTATAAGGTATGGATAAAAATATAAAAATAAATGAAGATGAAAACTGCATTTTAATTTCTGTTAATCCTGAAATTTACCCTCTTGATGTAATATATTCTGCAGCATATGTTTTTTTAGAAAAGGCTTATCTGTTACTTGAAGGAGACCCAAAAAAAGAGATAATTATTAAATTAACTGCTAAAGAAAGAATAAATAAAGAAGAATTGAAAAAAATAGGAAAAGAATTTCTCAATGAATTAATTAGTTATGGGTTTTATAAAAAACAATCAGAAAAAAATAATTTAATACGGCAAATAATTTTGCAAAGAGTACTCTTAACAGGGGCAGGAGAAAATAATGATGACTGTAATTCCCTAATGGAAGAAACAGAGGAAGAGGATTATTTAGATGATCCAAAAGGCATAGCAATCCCTTGGGAAGAAAAGTATGGAGACAAAAAAAATGGCAATTCAGATAAATAAAGAAAAAAATGAAATTTGCATATTATTGAATAAAGATTTTTATAATATTGAAGAAATAAAAAGTACCTTAAAAGATTTCAAAGAGGTTTGTAAGGGAGAAGTAAAAGAAAAGAAGGAAAATCAAATTAAGATAATTTTAAAACCAAATGAAAATTCAGTGATAAATTCATTAGGGCATGAATTTTGTAATTATTCCCTTGGATTAATGAAAAATCACTCAGTAGTATAAAATGAATGACAAATCTAAACAAAATCATTTAATTAATAATTATCGGCATAAAAAATTTGGGAATGAATTTTTAGTCACTACTGACCATGGCTCTTGGATATTTCTATCTGAAAAAGAATTTGAAAAATTAAAAAAAGATTTAATTGAAAAAGACTCTGAATTTTGCAAAAAATTAGAAGAAACAGGAATAATCATAACAACCAAAAACATAAAGACAATCTTAAGAAAATTAGAAAAAAGAAATGACTTTCTTTATCAGGGAACGAGTTTGCATATAGTTATTCCTACATTAAGATGTAATCAAAAATGCATATATTGTCATGCCAGTTCCAAATCATTAAATGAAAAAAAGGGGGAGATGGATGAGGAAACTGCAAAAAAAGTAATAGATTTTATTTTTCAAAGTCCTTCAGAATATATTGCAATTGAATTTCAGGGAGGGGAGCCATTATTAAATTTTAAAATTGTTAGTTATATGATACATTATGCAAAAAAATTAAATAAAAAATATAAAAAAAATTTAATTTTTAGGATTGTTTCCAATTTTAGTATTTTGGATGAAGAAAAATTAAATTTTTTGATTAAAGAAAATGTTGGGATTTGCACATCACTTGATGGTCCAAATTATCTTCATAATAAAAATAGGCCTTTCGCAAATAAAAAAGAGTCTCATCATCTTGTTGAAAAAGGCATCCAAAAATTAAATAAAAAATATAAAAAAAATAATATAAAACATCAAAGAGCAAATGCGTTAATAACAATAACAAAATATTCTCTTCAATATCCCAAAGAAATAATTGATGAATATGTTGGACTGGGACTTAAAGACATTCATCTTAGATTTCTTAATAATTTAGGGGATGCAAGACAAATATGGGATGAAATAAGTTATTCATGTGAGGAATTTATGGATTTCTGGAAAAAATCTATTGATTATATTTTAGAGATGAATAAAAAAGGAGTTTTCTTTAGAGAAAGAGGTTGTTTAATTATCTTGCAAAAAATTTTAACTGAAACAGACCCTAATTTTGTGGACATAAGAAGTCCTTGTGGTGCTGCAATAGAACAGTTATCTTATACACCTGAAGGAGATATTTTTAGTTGCGATGAAGCAAGAATGGTAGGAGAAGATTTATTTAAATTGGGAAATGTAAAAAAAGATACCTATCGAAAAATTATTTCCTCTAATCAAACTTGTAGTTTAGTCGCTTCTTCAATTAATGACTGCCAAATATGTGATTATTGTGTTTACAAACCTTATTGTGGCATATGCCCGGTATGTAATTTTGTTGAGCAAGGGAGCATAATTGCAAAAACTCTGGAAACTCCCAGATGTAAAATTTATAAAGCCCAGTTTACTTATCTCTTTGAGAAACTTAAAAATTTAGAAAATAAAAAAATTTTTCAGGACTGGATAAACAAAACTAAATAACAAAATGAAAAAAGAGGATAAAAAGTTAAGAATACCCAAGATTAAAAAGAAAATTCATGCTTTTCTTGTAGGAGAAGAAGGAAAAATTTCCAAGCAATCTTTGCTTAAATCAGGATTAATTTTAGGAACATTTGGAGCCCTTATTGGAACAGTATCTCCTGCAACCAATACTCTTTCATTGGGAGAATATGAGGGGGGGTCCGCAACAGCAACTCATAGTTCACACAGTTCTCATGGAAGTCACGGTAGCCATGGAAGTCACGGTAGTCACGGAAGTCATAATAGTTGGTGATTAAAATAATAAATTACAATATAGAATGGACAAAATAAATAATGAGGGACAAGGGAAAAGATTTAAAATTAACTTTAAATTTTTATTTTTTATTTCAGTAATATTCATTATTATTTTCTTCATAAGCTGGGGAAGTATAACTTTTTTAACAAAAGAAGTTGTTTGTGGAGATGGAATTTGCAACAAAGATGAAAATGTAGAAAATTGTCCCGAAGATTGCATCATTATCCCTTTGACAAATATAGAAGAAGAGTTTGCTTTGTGTAAAATGGACGCAGAAAAGGCGTGTTTGGCTATTACTAGCAAGGATATGTCTTATTGCGATTCTATAAATTTTGAGGTTATGAGAGATAATTGTCTAAGAACAACTATTTTTCTGTTTGATATTTTTGAGAATAAAGATAAAGCATCTTGCGTTAAAATAAAAGAAATGCCCTCTGAAGAGTGTTCAAATATTATTGATTCTATAAAAATAGAAGACATAACTAACTGTGAAAGCGAAGCATGTGAATATGCACTTAGTTTATATTTGGCCAATTCACAAAAAAATATTGATTTATGCGAAGAGATAGCTGATGAAAACACCAAAAACAACTGCAAACTTTATTTAACTTCTAATATGGATTATTGTGATTATAGTTATTGTAGCGATGTTTATAATATTCATATGAGAGAACAAACTGGCGATTTAAGTTATTGTGATAAGGTAATTAATCCTTCCGGAAAACAAGCATGTTTAGGGTATAAGAAAACTTAATAACTTAAAAAAATTCCTTCTTAAATGATAAAAAAAGCTTTAATAAAGATAAGTTATAGTTGTAATAATAATTGCATATTCTGTCATCTTGGAGCAAAAAAGTATAATGATTTAACCACAAAAGAAATTAAAAATAAAATTCTTTTTTGTAAAAACCAAGGATATGATTTTGTGGTATTATCTGGAGGTGAACCAACAATAAGAAAAGATATTTTGGGTATAGCAGGATTCATAAAACAGAATAATATGGATTTTGGAATTATTACCAATGGAAGAATGTTGGCTTATAATTCTTTTTTGGAAAAATTAATTAAAAATAATTTAAAATATATTTATGTATCTCTTTTGGGAAGCACAAAGGAAATACATAATAGCATAACAAATTCCCAAAGTTTTGAGCAAACAGTAAAAGGAATAGGAAATCTTACAAAATGTGACTCAGTTGAATCCAAGATAAATGTGACTGTAATTTCTAAAAATATTGATGATTTAAAAAATATAGTTAATCTTGCAAAAAAAATTGATGTCAGGAGTCTTAAATTCTCTTCTGTTGATTGTAAGGGGATTGTTTTAAAAAATATGGGAATAGTCCCAAAATTATCGCAAACAGTTAAAAAAATTAAAGAAGCTGTGGATTATGCTGTTGAAAAGAACATACAACCATACATAAGTGATTTGCCGTTGTGTATTATTGGAGAATATAATAAATACACAGATAATTTAGAAACAAATGGAATAGAAGTTATGAGTGAAGTTTTTGAAGACAAATTATTTCCTGTAGATAGCGAAGACAAAGTAAAATCTTCTGTTTGTGTGGGTTGTGAAAAATATAAAGTATGCAAGGGGGTTGATAAGGAATATTTGAGAATAAATGGTGATGAGGAAATAAAAGAGGCGAGGAAAGTAGGTAATTCTGTTCTTTATATGCTAAAAGAAAAACCAAATAAAATTAATTGCAGGAACATTCCAAAAGACATAAAGAAAATTGTAGTCAAAAATAAAAGTTATAAAATTTACACATCAAATTCTAACAATTTTAGCGAAAAACAAATTAATTTATTAAAAGATAAAGAACAAATATATCTTATAAATAATGATTGCACTAAACATGAGTTATTGAGATTAATAAAACTCAGGCAAGATGCAAAATGTAATAAATGTAATATTAAAAATACCTGCTCCCGTTTGTTTATAACTCAAAACAATCAACCTTTTAGAAAATATTTAGATTCTGTAGAAAATGAATTAAAAAATTTAAAAGGGAAAATATTGGACATAGGATGTGGAGAGATATATTTTGAGAAAATTTTTTCCTGGCTTATTAAAAACAAAACTATAGAATATTTAGGAATAGATTCTAAAAATAATAATAATAATAATAATAATAATAATAATAATAATAATAATAATAATAATAATAATAATAATAATAAGTCAAGTCAATGAATGTTTATTTCGAACAACATAAGAAAGCGTAATACAGTCTAATTTAACAATGTGAATGAAAGATATAATAATCTAAGCCGTCAAAAGTACAAAT